>CAYFVT010000042.1:0-2720 GCA_964346705.1 uncultured Actinomyces sp.
GGGTCCTTCACGTACACCAGGATCGTGTCGTGTTTAGAGGGCCAGCGGCTTTTACTGCGCGCGCCGTAGTCGTATGCCCAAATGATTTCGTTCAGGAAGCACTCCCGCCCAAACAGAGCGTCCAGCAGCACTTTCGCGTAGTGCACTTCCCGGTAATCCAGATGCAAGTACAGGGTGCCGCTAGGGGTGAGTAGGCGCCAGGCTTCCTGCAGCCGTGGTTCCAGGAACTGCCAGTAGTCCGTAAAAGCATCGTCGTAAGAGGTCAGTTGGGTTTTCACCAGGTCGTAGTTTTTCCCCTGAAACCCAACGCGCCCACCGGTTTTGGTGCGTTTGGCTGTAGTGGAAGTCCGCACCTGCTTCCTACCCGTATTAAAAGGGGGGTCCAGGTAGATCACTTGGAAACTGTCGCTTGGTAACTGCTCCGCGACCGCCAGGTTGTCGCCTAGCACCACCAGGTTGGGCCCATGCGGGCGCCAAGAAACGTGCGGGGCCAGGTGCGGGGAGGGCGCCGGGGTTGGCGGGGGAACAGAGGTCGAGTCAGACGGCATGCAGTCACCCTAGCCGGTGCATAAGTGCAGGCTGTGGAAGCGCAGCAGCCGGGGGCTGTACTGTAGGGGAATGAAGGTACGTGCAAACGCGGTGCTGGCAGTGGTCTTGGCGGTGGTCCTAGCCTTGGCCGCGGCAACCGCATGGGTCGTGACCAGCCGCCAGGCCGAGCCGCCTGACCTGACCACGCCCGAGGGGACAGCGCGGGCTTACGTGGAAGCGGCCATCCTGGGCGACCAGCAGGCGCTGCGGGAACTGGTGCTGCCGGGCGGCCGGTGCAAGCCGCCCTACGGTGTTTACCCCACCGACCCGGGGTCGGGCGTGACGCTGCGAGTGGGCCAGGCGGAAGTCGAAGGGGACCGGGCTACCGTTTCCGTAGAGATTGAAGAGGCCGATACGGGCCTGGGTTCCTGGGCTCACGAAGAAAACCTGAACCTGGAACGCGTTGACGGCCGCTGGCTGGTGGAAGACAGCGCGTGGCCCCTGTACGGGTGCGAGTAGGTCGGCAATGGCTCTCACCGCAATCTTTCTGGCTATCGTGCCACTCATCTTCCTGGTCCTGGCGGCCCTGGGCGTGTGGTGGCTGGTGAAAGGCGGCCACCGCATCACCGCCGTAGGGGTGCGGGAACTGTTCCAGCTGACCATTCAGTACGGCCTGATAGTGGCTGTGGCCCTGGGGGCGGCGGACCTGCTGGCGCGCGGCATTGGTTGGCGGGAGGAACCCGAGGATGGCCTCGCCCAGTCCCTAGCTTTTGTGGGGGTGGGTCTGCCGCTGCTGGCACTTAGCGTGTGGGCTGTGCGCAGGTGGGTGCGGGACCGGGAGGCATCCGCCATTTATGCCGGATACCTGACCGTCACCAGTTTGACCGCACTGCTTGCCGGCACCGGGGCACTGATGGGCCTGCTGGGCAGTGCGCTTGTGGGCAGGTTCGCCCAGCATGACCTGGCTAGCGTTCTGGTGTGGGGAACCGTCTGGTGGTTGCAGTGGCGGGCGGCGAGTAGCCTGGCGCAGCAGCTGAACGTCCCCCACCTGCTTTTGGGCTCCACCATTGGTGGCGTGTATGCGGTCTCCGGTTTCACGGCCACGCTTAGCTCCAGCGCCTCCGCCCTGCTGATCGCGGACCAAGTGATCGGTCCCGCGGGCGGGATAGCCGCATCGGTCGGAATCTTGCTCACCGGCGCCACGGTCTTCTTCCGCTACTGGGTCAAAGGTGCCCAGCATCTGCCCCGCAGCCCCCTGTGGTTGCTAGCCGTAGTTGTCCTGGGCTCCGCTGGCGGCCTGATCCTTTTCCTGTCCGCAGGTGGCACAGCTCTGTGGAAGGTCTTGGTGTGGCTGGTGGGGGAGCCAGGCGCACAAAGTGCAAACGCCTACTTCGCGCACCTGGCCGGGCCTGGGGCAGCCGCGCTTGCGGGCGTCCTGGCCTGGTGGTATTTCCGGCAGATGTTAGACGGGGCCCGGACCACGGCAAGGGCAGGTCAGACCTACCTGTATCTGCTTTCCGGTATTTCACTGGCTGGAGCCGCAGTGGGGGTAGCAGTGACGGTTGCGGCGTTCTTCCAATCGTTGGTTCCTACTTTCACCATTGGCACCTCCCCCATCAACCCGCTGCTGGCTGGCCTGACGCTAGTAGCAGTCTCCGGAGGTGCCTGGCACCTGTTCTGGCGGCAAGCTCAGGCCCAGCCGCGAAACTCCGCCCGCAGAATGTACCTGCTGATCGTCATCTGGGCTGCAGTGGCAGTGGGGGTAGCAGCCCTGCTGGGTGTGGCCGGCGTGGTTTTCCAGGCGGTTTTCGGCGAACAATCAGACTTTAACCTGCTGTGGGATGTGCGCAACAGCGCCGGCGCCCTGGCCGCCGCGGTCGCCGTCATTGCATATCACCTGATCCTGTACCGAAACGTTCCTTCCGAAGGGGTAGGACCGACAAGCGTGCGGCGCCCTCGCACAATCACCTTCGCTGGACCGGCGGAGCAACTGCCACCAGGTGCCGGCGACATGTTGGGACCACGCTTACGGACGGGCGCCATAGCAGTCTCTTTGCCTGATGACCCGGCTGCGCTGGAAGCGCTACTAGCCGAACACGCGGAGACAGACCTAATTCTGCTTCCCGCAACTGGGCATCAAGCTGGACGCGGAAAAGGTAGCGGGCAGGCCGCCGATATGGAACCGTAGCCTG
>CAYFVT010000042.1:2820-4736 GCA_964346705.1 uncultured Actinomyces sp.
GGACAATGGCGAACCCGATTTTCAATCGGCTTGAGAACCAGTGGGACAGTGGGACGGCGGTCCAGCACCAGCCGTCCTCATACGACCAAAAAGCATTCGAACAAGCCCAGGCGTCCTACGCAGGGCCTGCCGCTACGGCAACGCAAATGGGGCGGATGACGTACGACGATGTCATTGTTCGTTCCGCCATGAGTTTCGGGGTGCTACTAGCCTTCGCGTTTGTGGGCTGGTTCGGTGCCATCGCTTTCCCCCAGTTGGCGACAGCGATGATTTTCGGCGGCATCGGCATCGGCCTGGTGCTGGTGTTCGTCAACGTCTTTTCCAAAACGGTGCGCCCCGGCGCCGTACTGGCCTATGCGGCGGCCGAAGGACTGGCCTTAGGATCCCTATCTCTAGTCATGAACCTGCTCTACCCAGGTGTGGTGGTGCAGGCGGTCGTGGCGACCTTCGCTGTCTTCGGGGTGACATTAGCCCTGTTCGTTTCAGGCAAAGTGCGGAACTCACCGAAGATGCAGAAATTCGCCCTCATCTCCCTAGTCGGCCTTATCGTCAGTCGACTCGCTATCTGGGGACTGTCCCTAGCGGGCGTGCCCATGTCGGGCGCGGGGGAGCCCAGCATCATGGGACTGCCACTCGGGTTGCTGCTCGGCTTCTTCGCCGTTTTCATTGGCGCTATTTGCCTGATTGGGGACTTCGACCAGATTCGTACCGGCGTGCAAAAGGGTGCGCCCGCTAAAGACGCTTGGATGGCTGCGTTTGGCCTGATGATCACGGTTGTCTGGTTGTACGTGGAAATCTTGAACATCTTCGCCAGGCTGCAATCCCGCTAGGACCCAATTAGAAGGAGAAGGAAATGGAAAACGTAGTAGTAACAGGCGGATACGGGGAAAAGCCGACACTGGAATTCTCCGGTGCCGCCTCCCCCGACCTGCAGGTAGAGGTCCTGGTGGAAGGGGATGGCCCAATTGTTGAGGTCGGCCAAACCATCATGTGTGACTACCTGGGCCAGGTGTGGGACGGGAACGTCTTCGACAACTCGTACGACCGTGGGGCGCCGTTAGAGTTCCAGCTGGGTGTTGGCATGGTCATTGCCGGCTGGGACACGGGGCTTGTTGGCCAGAGGGTCGGCTCACGCGTCCTACTGTCCATCCCAGCCGACCTGGGTTACGGCAGCCGCGGGGTCCCGCAGGCGGGCATTGCCGGTGGGGACACACTGGTTTTCGTCACCGACATCGTGGGTGTCGCCTAAGCAGGCTGCCCGAATCAGGCGCTAGTTCAGCCCACCCAAGACCAGCTTTGATAGCTGCCTTGGGTGGGCTGTTCGCTTCCTACTGTGTCTTCGCGGTTTGTGCTACGCCGGCCGGGGGCAGGCGAACCCGTTGAAGCCGTGGTTGCAGTAGCCGGCCGGATTCCAATGCAGGTAAGCCTGGTGGTAGTCCTCCGCAAAATAGAACACGGGAGGCGGCGGCTGGTGGATTTGGGTTGCGATCGGTCTGAACCCAGCGGCTTGTAGCTTCTGTTCATAGGCGCCCTTTACCTGGCTGGCCGTCTCATACTGCTCGGAAGTGGTCGTCCACACCGCACTGCGGTACTGGGTGCCCCGGTCGTTGCCCTGCCGGTTCACCTGAGTGGGGTCATGGTTCTCAAAATAGATGGCCAGCAGCTCTGCGGCCTCCACCAGTGCAGGGTCGTACACGACACGGACTGCTTCAGCGTGCCCCGTGGTTCCCGTGCACACCTGAACATAGGTGGGGTGTTCGCCCTCGCCCCCCATGTAACCAACGGCGGTCGTCACAACACCGGGCGTCTGCCAGAAGATCCGTTCCACCCCCCAGAAGCAGCCGGCAGCAAGGAAAAGTTCCTGCAAGCCGTCTTGT
Organism: uncultured Actinomyces sp.; assembly: GCA_964346705.1. Taxonomy (GTDB): domain Bacteria; phylum Actinomycetota; class Actinomycetes; order Actinomycetales; family Actinomycetaceae; genus Scrofimicrobium. Next base: position 4,698 of record CAYFVT010000042.1, read on the forward strand.
GCAGGCATGTTGATCGGTGTCTGCAGAATGGGGTGCACG
>CAYFVT010000042.1:4836-8189 GCA_964346705.1 uncultured Actinomyces sp.
CAAGTGTGGGATTATTGCTGTTGTTGGTAACGCTGAATGGTAAGGGAGCTCCCATGGCGCAGGAACCAAAGTCAGTTAGCCCCCAGCAGGTGCGGGAACAAGTCAGCCTGCCCCTTCGGGTTGGGGCGGCGTGGTCGTGGCGTTTCCTGGTTGTGGCCAGCGCCGCGGCCGTGGTTGTTGTGGGCCTGTCCTACGTCCGCACCCTGGTGATTGCCATACTGGTTGCGATCCTTCTGGCCTTACTGTTGCAGCCCCTGGTGCGGTACTTACGCAAGACACTTCATTTTGGGCGCACCTGGGCCGCAATTGTCGGACTGCTTACGGGAATTCTGATAGTCACCGCTTTGGTGGGTGTGGCGGCAGTCCAACTGATTGCGGAACTGCCCTACCTGTCCCGCCAGACCATTGATGGTTTGGACAGTCTGGTCGCCTGGGTGGATGACGCGCCGTTTGACTGGGATTCTCACCAGGTGGCCGACTACTTAGCTAACGTGCAAACCGACCTGATGGTGTTGTTGAAGGAACACAGCAGCACCATCGCATCGGAGGCGTGGCTGGTTGCGTCCTCCACCCTTTCCATTGCGGCCGCCAGCCTGATCATGGTTTTCGTTCTCTACTTCATGTTGCGCGAGGGGCGCAGCATGTGGGTGTCCCTAGTTCGCATGCTCCCCAGCCAGTGGCGGGAGCCGGTGGATGAGGCCGCCATCCGCGGCTGGGTGACCCTAGGGTGGTACATCCGAACCCAGGTTAAAGTGGCCGCCATCGACGCGGTTGGAATCGGTTTAGGGGCCCTGGCATTGGGGTTGCCAGCCGTCATTCCGATTACGATCCTGGTTTTCTTCGCCGCTTTCATCCCCATCTTGGGAGCGTTTGTTTCCGGTTTCGTAGCCATCATGGTGGCACTGGTGAACAACGGGGTTTCCAGTGCGGTCATCATGCTGCTTGTCGTGTTGGCTGTGCAGCAGATTGAAAGCAACGTCTTGCAGCCGTGGCTCATGTCCAAGGCTGTCTCACTGCATCCCGTTCCGGTCGTCCTGGCCGTGGTTGCTGGTGGCGCTTTGGCGGGAATCCCGGGCGCGGTGTTCTCCGTCCCCCTGCTGGCGTTCCTGAACGTCACCATCAAATACTTGCACGGCTACGACATGTACCCGGACCTGGAAACGGATCCCGAAAGACCCGGCGGACCGCCAGGCACCTTAGAGGAGCAGATCCAGGAATCTTACGCGAACGCAATGCCGCCCGCGGAGGAAGAAAAAGAGGACGAGCAGGCCCCTTCCTAGCGCCGCCGGGATGTTAGCCCGTGTAGGGGCTGGCCTTAAGGATTTTGACCTGCAGGGTGGCGCCGCTGGGCGTGTCGAAGGACACGGTTTCGCCCTCTTTAGCGCCAAGGATCGCCTTCCCCAGTGGGGCGGTGGGGGAGTAAACGTCAAGGTCTAAGCCGGCCCCCGCATCCCGCGTGGCTAGCAGGAACGTTTCTTCGTCCCCATCAATGTTGGCGGTGACAACCATGCCGGGTTCCACGATCCCGTCATCAGCCGGGATTTCCCCAACGTGAGCGCCTTCAAGGACGCCTTCCAACTGCATAATGCGGGTCTCATTCATCGACTGTTCTTCACGGGCGGCCTGGTAGCCTCCGTTTTCGCTGAGGTCGCCTTCCCTGCGGGCAAGCTCAATTAACTGGGCGATGCGCGGCCGGTCAACGTCGACACGGTGCTTCAGTTCATCACTCAACTGGTCGTACTGGGCCTGTGTTAGCCAGGTGTTGTTACTCATGGGCTAGAGCATAGCCGCCTTCACAGCACCGCGATATATGCGGCAACACACTGGCATGCCCAGGCGAGCACTGTCAGAAGGTGAAAGATTTCGTGGAAGCCGAACCAGTTCGGCCACGGGTCCGGCCTCTTCAATGCGTAAACCACGGCCCCTATCGTGTACAGGAGGCCGCCCGCAAAAATTAGCCACACGATGACCGGGCCGCCCTTCGCCCACAGGGCAGGGATATACCACAGGGCCGTCCACCCCAGCGCCACGTAGATCAGGGTGGAAAGCCAGCGGGGCGCATCAAGCCACAGCATGTTCACCAGGATGCCGGCGAACGCCCCCACCCACACGACGGTCAGCAGAATGTCCCGGGAGGAACCATCCAAAACTCCAACAGCGATCGGCGTGTAGGTGCCTGCGATCAGCAGGAAAATGTTGGAATGGTCCATCCGCCGCAGCAGTCGGGTCATGGGCGGATTCCAGTAGAACAAGTGGTAGGCGGCGGAGACGCTGAACAGGATGAATGAGGCCGCCAAGTAGACAGCGCTGGCCCACTTCAAACCTGTTGTCGGTGCCAGAACTACTAGGACAATGGAGGCCGCCAGCGACAGGGGGGCTGCCACGAAATGGATCCACCCGCGCAGTTTTGGTTTCTTCGCGATTGGATGGCCCGGAATCCACTCAATGGGCTGAAGTGATGCTACGCGCACAGCGGTCCCTTTCGTTTACTACCTACCGGGTCATGGTAGCCCTGCGTGCGGCACCGTTGTCACATTGCTCATGATCCTGGTGGGTTAAGCTGGCGCTATGACAGGGGAACGCGCGTGGGGCGTAAATCCGAAGCTGCTTTATGAGCTGTACGAATACCGGCTGCAGCGCACGCTGAGCGATGGTCGCCTGCCCCTGCACATAGGTGTGATTCTGGATGGGAACCGGCGGTGGGCGAAAGCGTTCGGGTCCACGGCCTCCGCGGGACACCAGGCTGGTGCCCAAAAGGTAGACGAGTTTTTGGGTTGGGCGGCCGAAGCTGGAACCCAAGTGGTGACCCTGTGGATGCTGTCAACTGACAACCTGGCCCGCTCCCAAGAAGAGGTTGCGGAACTACTAGAGATCATTGCTTCCCAAGTGGAGAAACTGGCTGCCTCCGGCCTGTACCGAGTTTCCGTGGTTGGGGACATGTCCCTGTTTCCGACGGACTTCACGAAACGCGTTCACGCCGCGATAGAGGATTCCACGGCCCCGGAAGACGCGATGCTGGTCAACGTTGCTGTCGGCTACGGGGGACGCCAGGAATTGGTTGATGCTATGCGGTCCTTGATGTTGGACGCGGCAGACCAAGGAAAAACGTTGGAAGAGGTCGCCCGCGATTTGAGTCATGAGGACATCACCGCCCACCTGTACACCAAGGGCCTACCTGACCCGGACCTGATAATCCGCACTTCAGGTGAGCAGCGACTGTCCGGCTTCCTGCTGTGGCAGTCTGCCCACTCCGAATATTACTTCTGTGAAACCTACTGGCCTGACTTCCGCAAAGTTGACTTCCTGCGCGCCCTGCGGTCTTTCACGCAGCGTGAACGCCGCCTGGGCCGCTA
>CAYFVT010000042.1:8289-9771 GCA_964346705.1 uncultured Actinomyces sp.
GACTGCACCTGTTTGGTTGCCGACTCCAGGATGGACCGACACCGGCGCGCTAGGGCTTCCCCGCGCTGCCACAGTTCTAGAGTCTGCTCCAGGGGTGCGGACCCAGTCTCCAGGGTCTGCACTATGACTTTCAGTTCTTCCTTCGCTGCCTCATACCCCATGGTTTCCGGGTCCGGCAGTGCTTGTTCCTTGCTCACTTGTCCTCCTTATCGGGCCGGGTGAACGACCCTTCCGGGTTTGCACCCACAACCTGACTGACGAACGTGCCGCGGGCCAACATGCCCTCTAGCAGCAGTCCCGACTTCAAATCAGCAGCGTTCCGCACCACTTCGCCGTCCGGGGTTCGCAGTATTGCGTAACCACGCTGCAGTGTCCCAACCGGGGACAGGGCAGTCAGAGTGCCGGTTAGCTGCGCCACCTCAGCTTCCTGCCTTCCCAGATAGTTGATTGCGGACTGGCGCATCCGATCCGTTGCCCGCTGCAACCCAGCCATCTGGTTATCAATGGTTGCGGTTGGTGTTTGCAGGACGGGCCGGCTGGTCAGCAGGTGCAACAGCTCCCGCTCCCGAGCAAGTACGCGTCCCACAGCCGTGCTGGCTAGCGTGCGCAGGTGGTGAATCTGGTGGGCTTCTTCCCGGTGGTCCGGCACTGCGCGGCGGGCTGCATCCGTTGGGGTGGAAGCCCGGTAGTCGGCGACCAGGTCCAGCAGGGGAGCGTCGCCCTCATGCCCAATCGCAGAAATCAGGGGCGTGGCGCTGGCCGCAGCCGTGCGGACCAGTTGCTCATCCGAAAATGGCAGCAGGTCCTCAACAGAACCGCCACCGCGAGCAACAATGATGACGTCCACGTCCTGGAAACCATCCAGTTCCTCAATAGCCTGTGACACTTGGTGGACCGCGTACTGGCCTTGCACGGCGACCTCACGAACCTCAAAGTCAATGGTCGGCCAACGCTTACGCGCGTTCACGATCACGTCATCTTTGGCTTTCGCGTCCCGCCCACAAATCAGCCCGATCTTGCGCGGCAGGAACGGCAGGGGCGTTTTGCGCGAGGCTTCAAAGAGCCCCTCCGCGGCCAGCCGGGCCCGCAGGCGTTCAATCTGCGCCAGCAAAGACCCCAAGCCTTGCAAGCGAATATCCGAAGCGTGCAGTGAGAGCTGCCCGCGCTGCTCCCAGAAGTCCGGTTTGACGCGGACGACGACCCGGGCGCCCTCATCAAGCCCCGGCCCCGCCTTCGCCACCAGGTTCCCGAACGCTTTCACGTTCATGGAAACGTCCTCATCCACATCCCGCAACGTGAAGAACGCCATGCGGGTCGCGCCGCGCGGGGAATATTGGACGACCTGGCCTTCCACCCACATTTCACTCATCCGGTCGATGTAGCGTCGGATGTTGGCGTTCAAAAGCCGCAGCGGCCACGGCTGATCCGGGGTGGTGTCGGCCGCCCTCTGCGGTAAATCAGGGCCCGGAAGGTGACCGGGAA
>CAYFVT010000042.1:9871-11115 GCA_964346705.1 uncultured Actinomyces sp.
GGAAGGTGACCGGGAACGTGACCCGGAGAATTGCCGGGGGGTCTTGCGTTAGAAGTAGTCATGAGGCCCTCATTCTGCCAGACCCACCCGACAATTCAGCCCGCCGGAAGGGGGCTGTGGGCAGCACCTATCTCCGCGTGTCTGTGTAGACACGGTAGATTGGGGCCCATGACTGACGTCAATGACACTAAGAAGGTTCTTCTTGCAGCTCCCCGCGGTTACTGCGCGGGTGTTGACAGAGCTGTTGAGGCCGTCGAGCGTGCTCTGGAAGCCCACGGCGCCCCCGTTTACGTGCGCAAAGAAATTGTGCACAACAAATTTGTTGTTGAAACCCTGGAAGAACGGGGCGCCATCTTCGTGGAAGAAGTGGATGAGATTCCGGAAGGCTCGCTCACCATATTCTCCGCTCACGGCGTTTCCCCCCAGGTGCATAAGGACGCGGCAGCCCGCAACTTGCGCACCATTGATGCGACCTGCCCCCTGGTCACCAAAGTGCACCGGGAAGCGGTCCGGTTTGCAAGGGATGACTATGACATTATTCTGGTCGGCCACGTGGGGCACGAAGAGGTGGAAGGCACGTACGGGGAGGCGCCCGACCACATCCAGATTGTGGGTGGTCCGGACGAGGTCGACAAGGTCGAAGTTCGGGACCCCGACAAGGTGGTTTGGATCTCGCAAACGACCCTCAGTGTGGATGAAACTCTGGAGACGGTAGACCGCTTGCGGGAACGGTTCCCGAACTTGCAGAACCCGCCCTCCGATGACATTTGCTATGCCACGCAGAACCGGCAGGAGGCCGTGAAGGCCATCGCGCCGCACGCGGAGCTGATGATCGTGGTGGGTTCAACGAACTCCTCCAACTCCGTGCGCCTGGTTGAGGTCGCGTTGGACGCGGGTGCTGACGCCGCTTACCTGATCGACTTTGCTTCCGAAATGGATCCGGCGTGGTTGGAGGGCGTGACCACGGTTGGTGTCACCTCCGGCGCTTCGGTACCAGAGGTTCTGGTTCGGGAAGTGCTGCAGCGCCTGAGCGAGTACGGTTACGGCAAGGTGGAGCAGGTTCGCACCCAGGTGGAGACCATTACCTTCGCCCTGCCACGCAACCTGAAGCAGGACTTGATCGAGAAGGGGATCATCTCCAAGGACCAGCGCGGACGCCCCGTAGCCCCCGGCCACACGCGATAAGGGAGTCCAGAGGGGCTTCGGCGGCCGGTTCGAGGGCTCGGTTGGCCGCGAGATCGACA
>CAYFVT010000043.1:0-10867 GCA_964346705.1 uncultured Actinomyces sp.
CGCCCTCGTCCAATGCGTAGTCAGACTCAACGGCCTGGTAGCTGAATAAACCGGGCCCATAAATGGTCTGGTTGTCAGTCACGGCGGGATCATTCTCGGCTAGTTGTTGGGCGCGTTCCACCCCTTTTGCTATCGCGCTTTCGGTGCCCACCTCGAAAGCGGTGTTCTTGAACAGGAACCACCAGGCCGCTCCCGCACCCACCGCAATGAGCAGAATGGCAGAGAGGGCGGCACCAGCGAACTTCCACTTAGAGGACCCCGGCTTTTTTGTGGGCGGCGCCACTGGCTCTTGAAGGTTTTCAGCAGGGGGCCGATAGTCCGCGGGTGCCGCCTGCCACGCAAGGTTCAGCCCGTCGGCCCTTGGAGGTGGCGGAGGTTGCGCGGCAATCCACTGGGCCAACTCCGGGTAAATGTTGGGGTGAGCGAGGACGGCGCCCCAGAGGTCAGGAAAGTTATCCGCGATATACGCCAACCATTCGGGCGACAGGTTCGGGTCTGACAGGTACCTGGCGGCCTCTAACTCGTTCATACAGGACTACCCCTTCACCCTCTATATCCGCACCGGGACGTTTCCGGCACTGGACCTGCTCCCACGCCTTCAATTATCGCGGACCTGTGGCGGGGGAACGGGCTTTCGGCTGGGGAACGCCCACCAGGTGGACACTTCGAATCGCGAGGCCCACCCGGAGAAGGGGCGGAGCATTTCGGCGGTGCTGCGCCCTCCCCACAGGTCTGGCTATCGGGACTGATCCACAGGCTGGTTGGCTGCGCTGGTAAAGGTGCCGCTGCCTGGCAATGCTGGGCCCTAGCGAATTGGACTGTGATGTCCGATACTTGAAAGATGGTGCATATGTCTGGGGATTCACTGATCACAGTGCTGACGGGGGTGGGCGTTGTTGTGGCGTCCGCAGGGGTGTGGCTGTCCTTTGCCCGCAGCTTTCGTAAGGATCTGACCGACATGGGCGGGTCGTTGCGGAAGGAGATTTCCGGGTTGCGGATGGAGTTGAAGTCTGACCTGAGGGCGGTGGACGGCTCATTGCAGCGGAAGATTTCCGGGTTACGGACGGAGTTGAAGTCCGACTTGAAGGCAGTAGACGGCTCCTTGCGGCAAGAGATCGCTGAGGTGCGGCAGGAGATTGCGGGTCTGCGTACGGATATGACTGCAGGCGATGAGGCATCACGGCAGGAGACAGTTTCCCTGCGCGCCAGTGTCCAGGCTAGTGAGGTGGCGGTCCGCGCGGAAATGAGTGCTCTCCGTACCGGGCTGACCTCGGAGGTGCGTGAGGTCGGGAAGCGCGTGGATATTGCAAGCGCGCGGATAGACCGCTTAGCAGATGCTGGCAGGGTCGCCACGTCAGCTTAGGCCCAACAGCCGATGCTACGGGCCTTCAACGGACATCTACGACGACGAAACCCTTGGCCATGGTCGGGGGTGGTGCGGTAGTTGCGGCTTTGACCCCAAGCACCATTCGGGTCCAAGGTTGAAAGAATGCCAATGGTGACAGAGCTGCACCCTGCAAGGAGAGTCGCGCTGGACACCGCTGAGGACCACTATGGGGCAGGTGCCCCTGCGGGGTTCTGACCCCGCAGGGGCACCTGTTCGTTGCTTGCTCTGCGTTTACCGCTTCTTCTTCAGGAACGGGTTGTCCAACCCGGCGGTGGGGGTGGTTGCCCGGCCTCTGCTACCAACCTTGGTGTCAATCGGATCTCCGTACCAGGTCATGCCTTCCGGGAAGTCTTCCGGTTTCCACTCGATCGCTTCCCAGTCGGGGTCAAAAATCAGGTAACCGCCTGAATACAGTTCAATCCGGTGGTCAGATCCCGGGTCGAACACGTACAGGTACATGGCCTGGCCAATCCCGTGCTTGCCGGGCCCTGTCCCGTATGAGACTTCCAAATCTCGCAAGGTGTCAGCGGCGGTCAGCATGTCGGAGAAGTTCTCCATGTTGTACGCCAAATGGTGCATCTGACCCCGCTTACCTTCCCCGTTAGCGACGATCGCCAGGTCGTGAACCTGCGGGGTGACCGACATCCAGGATGCCCGCAGCTGTTCTGGATCCTCCGGGTTCATGGAGAACTCGCGGCGTTTGAAGCCTAGGACTTCGCGGACCCAGCCTTCGGCCTCGTTGATCGCGTCGGGGGCGGTTTGCACGTTGAAGTGGTCGATGCGCCGCACCCCTAAGCCCCGGCGGGTGGAACTGTTAGAGGGCACGCGGGATCGGATTTCCTCCGGCGCGGCCACCTTCTCCATATCGTAATACAGCTCCAAGGGCTGCTCCCCACCTGGGATTTGGAAGCGGATGGCCGTGCCCCGCCCTCGTTCACTTCCCGCAGGGACTTCTAGCACATCCACGCCGCGTCTGGTCAGGTCCTCGTAGAACAGTTCCACGTCTTCGGGGCGTTTGGTGCGGAAACTGAAGGAGTTGACTATGGCCTCATCCTGCTCGCTGAGCACCAGTGAGTGGTGCCCTAACTCTTGGTAGGCGCGCAGGTAGGCCACGTCGCCGTCCCGCTCCACCTCTTCCATCCCCAGGATGTCGCGGTAAAACCACAGGGATTTTTCCAGGTCGTTGACACCAAGGTTGATTGTGCCTGCTTGGGCGATTTGGGGGCCGGGATCGTAACGGTCTGACATCACTGTCTCCTTTTTATTCGTTGTTGGGCTATTAGTTGCTGGTTATTGGGGTGTGTTGTTCGAGGTCGAATGTGCGCCGTGACTGGCCAGGAACCCACCGACCAGACTGTTGAACTCTTCGGCTCGTTCCACCTGCGACCAGTGGCCACACTGGCTGAAAATGTAGGCATCCGCGTTGGGGATCACTTCAAGAAGTTCCCAGGTACGTGACGGTGGGATCACCACGTCCTGCATCCCGTGGATCAATAGGACGGGCACCCGCAGTTCAGACAGCGCCTCAAAGTCGAGGGGCAGTTCGTAGCGGTCCCGGTCGCGGGCAGCCACCACTTTCGCTAACCGGTCGGTGGCCGTGTCGTTCATGGCGGACTGGTAGCGCACCCGCACCAAGTCGTCGGTGACCAGGGACTTGTCCACCACAAACATTTCCAGGGTGCTGCGGATCCCCTCCGGGGTCAGCACGGGGTTGGAATGCCCCTTCAGCGCGCCCGTCAGTTTGGCGCCACCCGTGCCCATGGACACGATGCCGAGCAGGCGCTCCGGGTAGTCAATCGCGAACTGGAACGCCAACCAACCCCCAAGGGAATTGCCGACGATCCAAGTTTTTTCGATGCCCAGGGCGTCCAGGACGCGCACAGCGTGCTCCACCCACTCCCGAATCCCGAAAGGGGCGTCTTCTGGGACCGTGGTTTGACCGTAGCCGATGGAGTCGATCGCAATGCAGCGGCCATGCTGCGCCAGGTCAGGCAGGTTCAACCACCAGTTAGCCGCAGCGGTCACGCCCGTTCCACTCCCGTGCAGGAACAGGATGGGGGTGCCTTCACCAAGTTCGTGGAAGTGCGTCACCTCCCCCGGGCCGGTCTCGATCCACCTGTCTTCCAACCCAAAGAAAGGGTCTGTCTTGTAGGTGCTAGTCACGCGGTTTCTCCTTCATTGGCGGCCACCATGTCAAGGGCCAAGTCAGTCAGCATGTCTTCTTGGCCGCCGATCAGTTTGCGTTCACCGGCTTTCATCAAAATGTCGCGGGCATCCAACCCGAACCGTTCCCCAATCCGTTCCGCATGGCGCAGGAAAGAGGAGTACACGCCCGCGTAGCCGATGGTTAGGGTCTCCCTGTCCACCTGAACGGGTCGCTCATGCAGGGGGCGGACCAGGTCGTCGGCCGCGTCTTGCAGGGCGTACAGGTCGTAGTTGTCCGCCCACCCCTCAATTTCCATGACTGCCACCAGTGGCTCTATGGGGGTGTTGCCTGCGCCGGCGCCATGCCCGGCTAGGGAGGCGTCCACCCGGTAAGCGCCTTCGTCTAAAGCTGCCAAAGAGTTGGCGACCGCCAGTGACAGGTTTTGGTGCGCGTGGATGCCGATCTGTGTTTCTGGTTCCAGGACTTCGCGGTAAGCGCGGACACGCTCCCGCACGCCCCGTTCCGTGAGGCGCCCGGCGGAGTCCGTCACGTAGACCGCATCGGCCCCATAAGATTCCATCTTTTTTGCTTCCGCGGCCAGGGCCTCGGGTGGGGAAAGGTGGCTCATCATGAGGAAGCCCGCCACGTCCAAACCCATTTCCTTCGCGGCTGTAATGATCTCCCAGGACACGTCCGCTTCCGTGCAGTGCGTGGCCACGCGCAGCGACGTCACCCCCAGATCGCGTGCTTCCTTCAAGTCGCGGATGGTGCCAATTCCTGGCAGGATCAGCGCCGTTAGTGCAGCGTTCTCCACGACTTCGGCGGCTGCCTCAATCCATTCGGCGTCGCTGTTCGAGGACGGCCCGTAGGTCAGGGTCGACCCACCCAGCCCATCGCCGTGCGTGACTTCAATGGCGTCCACCCCAGCCTTGTCCAGTGCCCTGGCAATCGCCTGCACCCGGTCAACTGAAAGCTGGTGCCGCACCGCGTGCATCCCGTCCCGCAGGGTCACGTCCTGCAAATAAACCCTATTTTTCATGAGTGTCCTCTTCCTTGACGTCCGAGTTCCCTTTGGCGGCAACTAGCGATTCGGCGGTGCGCAGGGCGGCGCTGGTCATGATGTCCAGGTTGCCCGCGAAGGCGGGTAGGTACATTGCTGCCCCTTCCACTTCCAGGAACACCTGGATGCGCGTGTATTCCCTGCCCCGGCGGTCTTCGGGCAGCAGGATGTCTAGCTCGCCGCCGGCGTCCTCGAACTGAATTTCTTGCTTCAACTGGTACCCGGGCACGTAGCGGGCGACATCCGCGACCATGTCCTTCACGGACTGCGTTACTGCGTCGCGCTGCTCGGCGTCCAACCGGTCCACCACCGTAATGATGGTGTCCCGCATCATCAGCGGCGGGTCGGCCGGGTTCAGGATCAGGATGGTTCGTGCCCGCCCGGCACCACCGACGGACTGCAGGGCTTGCGCGCTGGTTTCAGTGAACTCATCGATGTTGGCTCGCGTCCCGGGCCCGGCGGAGGCAGAAGCGATCGACGCAACAATCTCCGCGTAGTGGACTTGGACTACCTGGCTGATCGCCGCGACGATCGGCACCGTCGCCTGACCCGCGCAGGTCACCATGTTCACGTTGTTCGCGTGTACGTGGTCCGCCAGGTTCACAGAGGGCACCACGTACGGACCCAAAGAGGCGGGCGTCAAGTCCACCATCACCTTGCCGCTGTCCTCCAATGCGGCGAAGTTGTGTTTGTGGGCGCCAGCGCTGGTGGCATCGAAAATGACTTCGATGTCCTCAAACTGGGGCAGAGCCTTCAGGCCCTCCACCCCGTCTGAGGTCGTGGTGATGCCGAGCTTCTTCGCCCGTGCCAGACCGTCTGAGGCCGGGTCAATCCCGACCAGTGCCGCGACCTCCAGACTGTCGCTGAGCTCCCTGATTTTGAACAGCAGATCCGTCCCGATGTTGCCGGGACCAATGATTGCGACCTTTGTTTTCATCTCATTCCTTCGAAGTAGTGGCGGAAACTGAGCCCAGCCCACTGATGGTTGCGGTGACTTCAGAACCCGGGGGCAGTAGCGCCATGGGGCCCAGCGCCCCAGAGAGGACGACCTCACCTGCCCGCAGCGGCCGTCCCAGACGGATCGCGGTTTGTGCAACCCACACCAGGGCGTTGCGTGGGTCACCCAAACACGCTTCGCCATTCCCTGTAGAAGCGACTGCACCGTTGATGGTCATTTCCATTTCCACAAACTTGGGGTCCACCTGCTGCAGTGTCTTGCGTTCAGTTCCGAGGACGTACAGGCCCGCGGAAGCGTTGTCTGCCACCGTGTCCACGATCGTGATGTTCCAGTCGGCGATGCGCGAATCCACAACCTCTAGCGCCGCGACCATGTAATCCACGGCAGCCAGCACTGCTTCGGGGGATGGGTCGTTGACGTCCTCGGCCATGACGAAAGCGACCTCGGCTTCCACCTTGGGCGCAATCAGGATGCCCGAGTCGATGGTGGCGCCGTCCTGAACTTCCATGTTCGCCAGCAGAACCCCAAAGTCCGGCTGATCCACGCCCAATTGGGCTTGGACAGCGGGGGAGGTGAGGCCAACCTTTCTTCCCACCCGCGGGTTCGCGCTGCCCTCCAGGGACGCGATCACCAGTTCTTGTGCCGCGTAGGCAGCGTCTAAGTCGTCGCCTAGTTGCGCTGTCACAGGCGGGATCGCTGCGACGCTGCGGAGCGCCGCGAGCAGTGCGGTGGCGACGGCCTGGTTTGCTTCAGTCCGGGCTGCTTCAGGGGTGCTCACCGTGCGGTCTCCTTTTCCGAGAGGCCTTCAGCCGTGGCAGCGGCGGAACGAAGGGGTGCGTCCGGGGAAATGCTGACCGCGTCCGTTAAGGCGCGCAGGGCGTCCCCGGCCTGCTGGGCAACTGAGGCGGCGCCAACGAACCGGTCGGGGCGCAGGAAAATCACTGCTTCAGGCCGGTCATCAAACCACCGCTTCAACGCGCCCGTTTGGTCGCCCAAAACAATGGCGTCCGGGTCGTTTGGCAGGTCAACGCTCATCTGGCTGACAGGACGCACGGAGACCAGATTGGCCCCCAGTTTCGCGGCCAGCAGTCGTTCCTCGCCCGTGAAAAGGCGTTCGGGGTTGCCGCCCCACTGAATGATCGACCACCCGTAACCGAGGGCGTCATCCAACAGCATGGTTTCCCCGGCGGCGGTCAGAACTTGTGGTTGAATGAACTGGCTACCCACGGAGGACTTCTTGTCCGGACTGGCGCGGAAGGTGTGCAGGGGGTTGGTTAGCTTCTTCGTTGCTGTTCCGGCCGTGAGCGTGCTGCTGTCCACAACCGCGCCCGCCTTGTAGTACGGCATTGGCTTGTACCGCATTTGCGCGAAATAATCGCGAATGGCGGGAACTCGGTTCAGAACTTTAGCCGCCATGTCCCGAACTGCTACCACAGCCGGGTTAGTGGGTTTCACGACCTGCCCAAACGCGGTGGAAAGGTCCACCATGGCTTTTGCGTGTGCGTGGCGTTCCTGATGATAGGTGTCCAGCAGCTTGTCGGTGGCTGTCCCGTTAATGACGGCACCCAGCTTCCAAGCTAGGTTGGTCGCGTCCCGTTGCCCGGAGTTCCACCCTTGCCCCTGCCACACCGGCATCAGGTGTGCGGCGTCCCCCACGATCATGATGCGGCCGCGGCGGAAGTCGCTTGCCACCCGCGAATGGTGGGTGTAAACCCGGGCGCGAATGATATCCAGAGCCCTGGGGTTCGGCACGTGGTCCCGAAGCAGTGCGTCCATGAAGTCCGGGTTGTCTGCCGCGTCGTCCGGTTCGTCGTCAAACAGCATGAATTCAAAACGGCGGATACCCAGCGGAAGGCCCAAGGAAACATAGGGGCGCTTAGGGTCTCCACCCAAGTAAATATTCGGGGAGCTCAAAGGATCATTTTCCACGTCGATGACCAGCCAGCGGGTGGGGGGCGATTCGCCCTCGAACGTCACCCCCATCCCTTCCAAATGTTTACGGGTGGGGCTCTTCCCGCCTTCAGCTCCCACCACGTATTCCGCCGTGTAGTGGTGGTGTGCGCCTTCGGTGTCGACAGTTTCCACGGTCACGTAGTTACCCTTGTCCGCAATGTTTATTGCCCTTTGTCCGAAGCGGACTTCCACGTGCGGGAAACGCTCTAGCCCCTCATACAGGACCCGATCCACGTCCGGCTGGGTGAAGGCGTTGCGCCGGGACCAGCCGAATTCGTTGGTTTGTGGTTTGATTTCCGTTATCAGGCCGCCCTTACCGTTGACTAGACGCATGATGTGGGAGGGCGTCACGTAGGGCATGGCCTTGTCGACAATCCCCATGGTTTGTAGGGACCGCAAGGCCTCATCGTCAATGCCGACTGCCCGCGGGTAGTCGATTAGATGGTCAAGTTGTTCAAGCAGAAGGACACTTACGCCTTGCAAGCCCAGAAGGTTTGCCAAGCTGAGGCCAGCGGGGCCAGCCCCAATGATGATCACGTCCGCGTCGTGCGTCTTGGGTTCAATCATTTTAGACTCCCACATCGTCTTGTAGCAGATAGCGCACGTCAGCGTGCGTTACTTGGAGGTTAGCGCAACGCTTTTAGGCGCGCAAGACCCAGTTTGGATTGTGGATGGGGGGAGGGGGATGATGCCCCGGCAGGCTACTTAGTTTCCTGCTTCGCTTTCTAGCAGCAGTTCCAGTTGCTGCGCGGCCGCCATGGTGAGAGGAGCGGCTTGGGTGACGATATCCTCACGGTGGCTGATGACATTGATGCAGGCGGGGATCCCGGGGGCAACGACGGGCACGGCTATGCCCCAGGCGCCTGGTTCGACCTCCCCGTGAGTGATCGCGTACCCCTGCGCTTGCACCTGCTCAACCAGGGGATCATTTGCGTACTGGGGCATTAGGGCTCGCAGTGCCCGTCCGCCGGCTGCAAGGCTCAGCGGGTGGGTGTCGCCCTCTGAGAAAGCCAGGTGAAACCGCGCGTCGCTAGGTGTTGCAGCAATGAGTGCCACCGCGTTGTCATTCTCCGCAACCAGCAGGGTGGCAGTCGCTCGAAGTTCTTCAGCCAGCTGTTCCACCAGTGGGCGCGCCAAATGTTTCAGGTTTTCGTAACGACCCTCTTGCAGGCGCAGTAGCCCAGCAGCCCCCCGATACTTGGCGTCCGCAGCCTTGGCAATCAGTCCGGCATCCGCCAAGGTGACCAGCATTCTGTGTGCCACGGTGCGGTGCACGTCTAGCTGTTCGGCAACCTGTTGAGCGCTAAGGCCGTCCGGGGCAGCCACCACCGCTTGCAGGGCTGAAATGCCGCGCGCCAGCGTTTGGGCGCCTGTGGCGCCGGTCTTTTTGGCCATGCGCTCATTGTGACACAGAAGAAACTGGGTTTGGGAAGCCCTTGACAGGAGGGGGTGTTGTCGACTTATGTGTACCTAACGCACAGATGCGTGCAAGTAACGAAGATGTAGCTAGCTTCACAACGGGGTGGGTTGCCTCCCCAACGCGAACAAAGGAGTTGAAACGTGAACAAAGCCGCACCCTCCGCGACTGAAGTGGAGACGCCAGAAGAGGCTAAAAATAGGCGCAGAGCCCAAATTTCCAGCTTCATTGGCACGTCCGTCGAATTCTACGACTTCCTGCTTTACGGCACGGCGTCCGCATTGGTGTTCCCTCAACTATTTTTCCCTTCCGCAGACCCGCTGCTTGGCACCCTGGCAGCTTTCGGCACGCTTGCAGTCGGCTACTTCGCCCGACCGTTGGGCGGGGCCCTCTTCGGCCACTTCGGGGACCGGGTAGGCCGCAAGACAATGCTGATGATCACCCTGTTCATGATGGGAATAGTGTCGGTCCTGATGGGAGTGATTCCCACGTACGACAGCATCGGCATGCTGGCGCCCATTCTGCTGATCAGCCTTCGCCTGGTCCAAGGCGTTGCTGTTGGTGGGGAATGGGCCGGCGCCGCGCTTCTTTCCATGGAACATGCTAAGCCAAAATCGAAGGGTTTTGCCGGCAGTATTGTCGCTTCCGGTGGGCCCATGGGTGCCGTCCTGGCCACGCTGGTGTTCATTCCGTTTTCGCTGCTGCCAGAGCCCGCGTTCCTTTCCTGGGGGTGGCGGGTCCCATTCCTTCTCAGCGCCGTTCTGCTGGTCATCGGGTTCTTCATGCGTCGCAACGTGACGGAAACCCCGGAATTTAAAGCCGCGCAAGAGCGCGCTAAGGAAAACCCGCCCGAACAGATCCCAATTGTTGCAGTCTTCTTCAAGCACTTCCCGCAGGTTGCTTCTGGCATAATCGGCGGCCTGGCACCACTGTTCATGCAATCAATTCTGGCGACCTTCTTCCTGACTTACGCGGTCAGCGTTGAGGGCTACGACCGCCCGTCTGCCCTCTGGCTGATTACAGTTGCGAACGCCATCCACATTTTCACCATTCCAGCCTTCGCTATCCTTTCCGACCGGATCGGGCGCAAGCCAGTCATGGTTGCGGGCGCGATCACTGGGATCGTGTTGATTTACCCCATGTTCTGGCTGATCAGCCTGCATAGCAACTGGGCGCTGTTAGCCGCATTCATTATTGGCAACCCGATCATCCAGGGGATGATGTACGGCCCCATGGCAGCGTGGATTGGTGAAAAGTTCCCAGCAGACATTCGCTACACCGGTGTTGCGGTCACCTACCAGCTGTCCACGACCCTGGGTGCCGGCCTGGCACCCCTGGTGGCGACCAGTCTGCTCGCTGCCGCGGGCGGGGTGAACCCGACCTACGTGATCTGGTTCTTTATCGGACTGTCAGTTGTTTCCGGGCTGGCCTTCCTGCTTTCCAGGGACACCTCGCGGGACCCGGAAGAGGAGGCCGTGGATGCGACTGACCCTGACCTGCAGGAAATCGCTAGCATTGCCGTCTAAATAAACTGCGCCCAGCAGGAAGTGGTTGGCGCAGGAGGCAGAGCGGCTGGTCAGGGCGCCCCTCAGGGGTAGGGGGCAGCCTTATCCAGCCGCTTCCTGGCGGGAAGAAGAGAAAAGTGTTCAAACGGCGCCTGACGCCAAGTTTCCTGGCCGTATTGGGATTGCTGGCTATGACCAGCCCCCTGGCCACCGACATGTACCTGGCGTCCTTCACGCAGATCGCCGCCGACATGGCTACCAGCGCCTCCAACGTCCAGCTCACCCTGACCACGTTCCTGTTCGGCATCGGGTTGGGGCAGTTGTTCTTTGGGCCGCTCTCGGACCGTTACGGCCGCCGCCCCGTCTTGCTGACTGCCTTGGTCGCGTTGGCGCTTGATTCGCTCGCTCTGATTTTCGTTCCTTCAATCAGCCTGTTCATTG
>CAYFVT010000044.1:0-10845 GCA_964346705.1 uncultured Actinomyces sp.
CTGACATGGAGACACTGGAGAAGAAGAAAGTGAAATGAGCCCGTAACCATTTCGTTATCAAGCGGGGTGTTTTAGGCTAACGTGTGGCAGGAAGGCGACCGGTTGTGTATGGTTGCCTGCCGATAAGTTGTACAGCGGGCTGAAGGAAGCCGTTACGGATGGGGGGAAGACAGGTGAAGGTAACTGGCAAGACGCGGATGGTGGCAGCGTTTGCTGGCGCCATTATGGGCGTCGGCGCACTGTCGGGCTTCGCGCTGATCCCAACCCCGGATGATTCCTTTTCGGTCGTGCCGCCGCGCACGGCCCACTCCATGTTGCAAGATTCTTTCGGTTCCAGCACCACATTGGTCTCTTTGGACATGGACTGGGAGCCGGGTGACACGGTAGGCGCGAAGGCGGAAGCCCCACCGGAACCGGAGCCGGAGCCTGAGGTCGAAGAGGCGGCCCCCGCAACCAGTAGCTCAGGGCAGCAAACCGTTTCCCGTGGTGGCAGCGCGGGGGGCGGAACACCCTGTGCTGGTGGCGGCTCCTGGCCGGACCAGGTTCGCAACATGATCACCGCTAACTTCGGGATCGGCAACATTGGCGGCTACCGGCCCGGTGACCCCGGCGACCACGGTAAAGGCCTGGCACTGGACGTCATGGTTGGCGGTAACTCCGGCCTAGGCGATGCTGTCGCTCAGTGGGCCATGGCCAACAAGGGACGGCTGAACATTTCTTACGTCATCTGGCAGCAGCGCATCAACATGGGTGGCGGCTGGAGGGGCATGGAAGACCGAGGCAGCATCACCGCGAACCACTACGACCACGTGCACATCAGCCTGCACCCCGGGTCCGGTTCCTGCGGCTAGTTCGGTCAACCTAATCGGTTAACTGGTCTTGGTGGCCTCACTGCTTGCCGAAAGGCTGCCAAACGGGCTGGTCATGTGAGCCTCGATCCGAACCTTGACCTGACTGCCCTCCTGGAAGAACGTGAGAGTTTCATTCAGTTCGGCCTCGTAATCCACGTCGCTGATTCGGGCGACTCCGGTGACCGGATCATCTGAGCCATGCAGGGGCTCATCACTACCCAACCCGGTCACAGCTATTGCCGTATCAGTGCATCTAATTGTGGCCCCCCACGGCAGTTTCTCGGAAGTGTCCCCGTCAAAATAGGTCGTCCCCTTGTAGGTCCCGTTAACCAGCGACAGTGGGAAGGCGGCTTTCCCCAAACCCGCTTAACCAGGGCCGTCGCTTGGCACGGCTTCGCCTGAGCTGTCCGGGGCCTCTTACACCCACTCGTCGTACTCAGAGTCCAGCCCACCCTCCGCAAACTGCTGGTCCGCCACGTCGGGCGCGTCCTGTGCGGCAAGTTCCTGTTCGGAGTCACCGTCCTCGTCCAGCGGGAACTGGCCCCCATCGACCCCTTCAGGCACCAGCCCCCGGTAGTAGTCAATGTCGATGCCCAGGGTGTTTTCGATCCAATCCCATAGGACCTCAATTGCCTTTGCCGCCTGCTCCGCCGCCCACCGCCCATCCGCTTCTACCCGGTCCGCGACGTCCTCCGGGGTGGGGGACGCTTCGTCTATGCCGATGGGGTCAAGGCCTTCCTGTTGAATATCCTCCGCAAGCTGTTCGGGCGTGGTGTCCTGGTCAACAAGAAACGCGGTCATTCTCCCCTTCTTGGGGCCAGCCAGCACGTCGCTTCCAGTTCCGTCCGCTTCCGTCTCCCTCTCCAAGGAAACCCCGAACAGGACACCTTCCTGCACCAGGTCATTGACACTGCCGCCCGCGCGGCGACTTGAAGGGATGAATGCGACCCAATCAGGGCAAATGCTGAAGCGCCCATTCCCAAGCGATGCGTTCCTGCTCTAAACGCAAGTCACCGCCCGCACGCAGGGCGAGCAACGCGCGTTCCTCGCCCTCAGTAAGCCTCGCAATAATCCCGGTTGCGGGCTTCGGTTCCACGACAGTCAAGTCACGAAACTCATCCAAAGTTTCAACATCCATCAGAGTAGATGCCAGCTCCAACCCGGCCTTACGCCCCTTGCTGAGGATGCGGAACCCGTGGGAGTCCAAATCCCCCCAATAGTGCGCCCGCCGCGCCCACCCAATTCCGGCCAACACATCAACGGCGTCCCCCTGGCCGGCCACAACAACCAGGCCTGCGGAGGCGGGGACGGCTAGGAAGGTTTGCAGGTTCTCCACGATTAGGACCCGGCTGCCCGCGGGCGGTTGCAGGCGGTCAAGATCCTGCACGGGTGCCGTCACGTCCGGCAAATCCGGGTGCAAAAAACGCACGCGCACCAAAACCGGTGGGCGCCGCAACCCCAAGTCATCCGCCCCCACCAGTGCGGTAACTACCCGCAAGTGGCGTTCCAACCATTTACTGTCAATCCCGCGGATCGGCAATTCACGGACAAAATACCCGGACGTCGGGTGCTCCCGCAGCCACGCAACTGCGGCGTTCATGCGAGCGAAGTCGTCCTCACCGATTCCCCCAATTGCGCGCATGTGGGTGAAAATAGCCGCGCGCACGTCCTCACCAAGTTCAGACAACAGCAGCTCCGCACGCTCACGCCACGTTTGCCACTGCGCGCCCACGCCCGCCAGGCGAGTGATTTCCTCCGGGCCGAGGACGGTGACCCGCACGGGGATCTGCTGCTCCCCAACCCTTGACCACCTGCGGGTTTCCCACGTGACCCCCGGAAAGTCACGCCACGAAGCAACCCAATCCTGGGCTGCCTTAAGGTCGGACATCGCCTGCCGCTCCGTCGGCGGATGCAAAGGAATATCCAAAGCCGCGGTCGAGGTGTCCCCCACCGCCCACTCCCGCCCCTTCCGGGACCACAGGCGGCCCGCCCGGTCCCGCAAGTCACGCCGCGTGATCACAGACGCTCACTGAAACTGGGCGTTCGTCAACCGGGAAGCGCGGGCGCCCTCATTCGAAATGACAGTCACCCCACCCACGTACGGTTCAAACGCCTGCAACGCCGTGTTCGGTGTCGCCAATACCAGGTGGAAGCCGAGGTCAGCGAACGCGTCCAACGTCAATTTCTTGTAGGTGGGGTCAGACTTGCCGAACGCCTCGTCGATTATCACGGTCCCAAACTTGGGGACAGCCGCGCCCGGTTCCGCCAACTGGTAACGCAAGGCGGCCGCCAAACTGAACGCGACCAGCTTCTGCCGCTGCCCGCCGGAGAGCCCCGCCGGGTCGTCATAAACGTTGTGGGGGAAGCCGCCCTCATCAACCTCCTCCGCCGTGAACGACACGTGGGTGCGAGTGTCAAGGACGCGGGTGCGCCACTCGCGGTCAACGCGCTCCGGGGAGCCCAGTCGGCGCATCACTTCCGCCAACTCCTGGAACCGGGCCTCCGCGGCAGCAAGGGTTTCGTCCGCAAAACTCTCCGTCACAATGTTCTTCAACTGGTCCAAAAAGTCATCAACTTCCTGGGTGCGGCGCGACTTAACGCGGATCCGCAGGTAACGGTCGCGGTCAAACTGCGACTGGCCCAAGGCCTCATTCACCGGCATTATGCGCTGGTTGATTTCCCGCAGCGCCCCCAGCAGACTGTCCCGCAAAAACACGGCATCATCACGGGCGCGAGTGTCCAAAAGCTGGCGGAAACTCTGCTCATGTTCCGGCAAACCCTGGGAAACAATGGCATCCAAAATGTCCCTATACCCCTGCTGGTCAGCAAGTTCCGTGGTCAGGTCCGCCGTCAGCGCCTGCCAGTCAGTTGTGAACGACTGGGCGCGGCGAGTGAACTGCAAGGTCGCCGCCATTTCACGATCCTGCGCCCGACTCACCTCCCGAGCCAAAGCCGCACTGACGTCGCGGCTGAGGGCGTCAACCTGCCCTGACTTCACGCGGCGCCGGCCGCGGTGGAAACGTTTTTCGAGGGCGGCCGCCACGCCCTCCTCCACGGGGGCAGTATTTTCGAGGGCGCGAATCAGCCGTCTCAAGTCCGCACTATTCGCTTCGGCGCGGCTGTGCGCGGCGATCGCATCTTCCAAGGCTCCCGCCGCATCCCGCACTTGCTCGCGCGCCCGGTCCAAATCCTGCTGCGCTTCCGCCAGCCCCCGGTGGGGTGCGGTGAGGGCCGCCAACTGCTGCTGCAATTCCCCCACCCTGCGCTGTGCGGCCTGCAAGTCAACTTCCGGCCACGGCGTGGAATCAATCGTCAAGTACACCCCGCGGCGCCGTAACTCTAAGTCACGCGCCTGGTTCGCAGCCTGCAGTTCACTGGTCGCAGAGTCGTATTCGCCCTCGGCCACACGCAAACGCTGACGAAGCGCCCGCTGTTTCGGCTCAATATCCCCACCCAGCACCCAACGGGCTTGATCCCCAACCGGGTGTCGGTCCGCTTTCACGTAGCGCTGCCCCGGCTGCTTCACCAACCCCGCAATGGTCACTCCGCGCTCTACGTGGCCCAACTGGTCAGGGGAATCCACGCACCTGTAGTCAAAACGCCTGACCAAACGGTGCCAGAGGGCGTCCGCGAACACCCCCTGCTCCACTGACACCCTGTTCACCAGAGAATTCGCAAAACCGGCCGAGGGCGGCGGGGCAGGGGAAGTTTCCACGGCCTCAAACGTCAAATTCACACCCAGATTACGGCCCTCAACATAGTTGCGGACAGCCGCGATCTCTTGCTCCCTCACCAGCAGAGAAGTCGCTAGCGGACGCAGGACCCGCTCAATCGCACCCCGCCAATCGTCATATTCAGGTTTGACTGAAATGAGCTCACCCGCAAAAGGAAGTAATCCCGGGGCGACCCCAAGCGCCTGCGCCAATCTGTCACGCACCTCCACTAGGCGAGGGTCAATGTTGCTGCCGTGCTTTTCTAAGAACCGCAGCTCTTCCCTCAACCGTTCGGCCCGTTTACGGGCGGTTGCCGCCCGGTCCTGCAGATCATGAGAAACGGCGGGCGGGTCAGGGTCCTGCAAAGCCTTCCTTGCGGTATCAGCCAACACCGCGTAGTCGCCCTCCACCTGAGGGAACGGGATATTCACCTGCGCCAACTGTTCCGCGAACCGGGTGCGGCGGGCCCCCGTACGGCGGGCTTCCCCCTCAGCATCCACAATCCGGGCTTCGTGAGCGCGTAACTCCGCGCCACCCAAACCCAGCAGCCGCTCCCGGGCCGCTTCCCGGGAGTCTTCCGCCACCTGCACCCCGTGGCGGGCACGTTCCAACCCGGCGGCTGCCTCCACTTCCAGGGCTTCTGCCTCACGCAATTCAGCGCCCGCTAAACGCAGTTTCAGTCCCGCCGCATAATCATCAACACCCCGGGCAAGGGCTGACAGCTCCCCCACCTGTTTCCCTGCTTCCAGCGCATCGTCCGCGGCGCGCGTCACCTCAAGCAGGGCGTCACGCTGCAGGCGCGCATCCACCACATGCTCGTAAGCGTCCCGCAGTTCCCCAAACTGCTCCACGGCCTTATCCGCCCGGTCGAACGTGTCCGGACGTGGCAGCATGAAACGGCGCAGCAAATCATCCAGGTTCGTAATGTTCTTCGCCGCCTGAGTGCGGTGCAACAAAAGCAACGCGTTTTCCGTGCGAATACCAAGGCGCGCCCGCATGCGCCGCAAGTAACCCGCCTGCCGGCTAGTTGTGGAAATGATGGGTTTCAACTCGCGGTCCAAACGCCGCTTATCAATCCCACCCTGCGCGTAAGGCGCAAAATCCAGCAGAGCCTGCGGGCCCTGCGTGATCGCACTCAACTCCTTCAAATCCGCGGGGTTAGTGCTGGACCCACGCATGTGGAACAGGCGGATCAGGTTCAGGGGCGGGTCAACCTCATTCTCAAACCGCAACAAGATCCCACTCCACGTGGGGCCCGGACGCAAATACTTCGCGACCGTGCGTTCCTCCTCCTGGTCAGCCTGCCGGCCCCATGCGCCCCGCACGTAAGACACCCAGTTGCGGTCACGGCCCCCACCTTCCGCGTCCAGGGCAGCCGCGTTAAACCTGACAGCCCCCTTCGGGGTCAGGACCGCGGTGATCGCATCCAACAACGTTGACTTACCCGTGCCGGAACCACCCGTCACCAACTGACCCTTACGTGAAACATCCACACCGTGGAAACCATTAAAAGTCCCCCAGTTGACCACTTCCACGCGGGCCAGACGCCACTGGCCAGGAAGAACATCTTGACCCCCCGCCGCGGCTAAATCCAGCAAACTCATTCGGGCAAGCCTCCCCCGTCAGGCCCCTCATCCGGCCTCTCCTCTGGGGGAATGGTGGCCTCAAACGCCTCCCGCAACGCATCCACCCGGTCCGCGTCAATCAGGTAGCGGACCAGGTCGGAAACTTGAGCGCGCCCCTCCTCCGTCCTCTTCAACAGGTTCGCCCGCACCAGCTTGTCCCAAGAGGCATTCACCCGGCGCGCATAATCCGTTTGATCCCGCCCCGGCTGCCGGTAAGGGGCAACCGCGTCCAACAGTTCGTCCTTACCCACAACCACCGGACCGTCCTCACGCAACAACAAGTCGCGCAGCAACAACAGCAATAGCGTGTCCATGAAGGTGAGGTTGTGTGTGCGCACAACTTCCGGCGCCCGCTCAAAAGTCGGCTGCCGCACAAACGCGACCTCATTGTCCCGGTCCACCACCAGGTCCAGAAACAGGTCGTTCAGGTACGAACGAACCGCGTCCTCGCTGACCAGAAGGGTTTCCCACAGTTCGCGCTCATTCGCACGCGTCAGTGACGGGCCCTTAATCAGGCGGACCAGGACGCGGCGCGTCGCCTCCGGCAACTTCCCCGTATCCCCCGGCCACAGCGCCTCCGGATTCCTCTCAGGTGTCTGGCTCATGATTCACATCACCGGGCCCGTAAACCGGTGTTGGGCAACCGTCGCGCGCCGGGGCACGCCGTCAGTTCCGGCCCAGAATAGGTCTTCATGCGCGCCCTCATCCTGCCTGCCCCATTCCGCTGCCAAAACGAGTAACCCCACCACGCTTGCCAGCCCCTGCGTTGACGGGTGGCGGGTCAGCACGTCCCCCACAGTGGCCTCCTCCTGCGTTTCCAACACCAGGTTGATGTTGCCAATCAGTTCCCCAAAATCAATGTCGGTGGCCCGCGCAATCTGGCGCAACTGCTCCAAGTCCGCGTCCCCCGTCTGGTTGACAACCACTGCTTCGGTGGCGGCGAACTCACCCGGGTCGTGCGGACGCCACGCCCCAATGCTACTTAGAGACACGCCCGTCAACGGCAAGTTAGCACCAATCGCCTCATAGGGTTTCACGTGCTCGGCCGCTTGCAAACCCGCCTGCAATGCCCCGCGGATCAGGCCCCGCAACGCCTTATCCTGCTGGTAATCCTGCGACTGCACGTAACGGCGAAGGCCGCGCGCAAACTGGGTGGTCGCCTGCTGCACTTCAGCGGTTTGAGCTTTCAAGTTCGCCATGAAACCACGCAGCAACTGCCGGTCAGCCAAACTGAAATCACCGGCAAAAGCGCGTTCCAAGATCTGGTCCACGTCGTCCTCGAACGCCCCACCCTGCGCTGGGTCCATCACCAGGTCCCTGAAAGCGCGGAACGTGCGCCCCGCATCCGAGTCCGCAATCAGATCCACCCCGCGGAAAATATCATCCAGGACGGTCCCCTGGGACGTGTCCGCGTCCAGAATCGTTTCCCGCAGCGTCAAATTGAGGGCCTCAAACTCCGCGCGGATCCGAGCAAAATCGTCGGGAACAGCCGCAGCCTGATCCAGCAGGTCACGCAAGCGTTCCGCGGCGCGTTCTTCACTGAGCGGGTCGTCCTCACCCCTTTTAATGGCAGCGATCTGCTTTTCCAGGCGCCGCTTCTCATCTTCCAACCGCGCGATACGCCGCTGCGTCGACGGGTCGGTGTCAACCACCAGGAAACTGAGTTGGCGGCCGAGGGCGTCCAACCGCGACTCCGTAGCACTCTGACGTGGGGCCTCCAGCCCCTGCACGAAGCGGATCGCCGCAAGCGCCTGACCGGAGAGCTCATACGTTTCGCCCGCCGCATCCTCGGAAGGACGGCGGATCAGGATCCCCTGGTCGCGCCACTTCGTGACGTAACTTTGAGCGGTGCCGGGCAGGGTTTGACCGGCGGAGCGCAAC
Source organism: uncultured Actinomyces sp. (assembly GCA_964346705.1). Lineage (GTDB taxonomy): Bacteria > Actinomycetota > Actinomycetes > Actinomycetales > Actinomycetaceae > Scrofimicrobium. Next base: position 8,071 of record CAYFVT010000044.1, read on the forward strand.
AGGTCCAGGTCCGCGTCCACGGCCTCATACAACTCATGGGAGTCCATGCGCCGCACGTCCCCACCCAAATGCTGCGCCAGGGACGCCAGCGCGACCGGCGCCAGGTCAGCCCGCAACAGCAGCAGCGTCGCGTCCTGCGCGAACAACTGCTGCAACTGGGCGACCCTGGTTGTAACTGACATGACCCCACAGTACGCGCCGGGTCCGACAGTTACCGCCCGCTGGAAGGATGTTGCAACAAACTTTGCATGTCACCGGGATGTTGAAAGAAAACAGCAAAAACTTTCAGCGTTCAGACGTTGGGGGTCAGAGGAACCCAGACAAGCAGCACCGTGGCTGGCCTTGTGCCCCGATCCCACTCTCGTTGCTCATTTGGGCCTGGTTTGCCGTGTTTGGGCGCCGAGAGCGATGTTGGGGGAAGTGGGCGCGGCAGGATGGCGCAACGTGCCGTACCGAGGGGCAAACGAGTTGCCTAGAAGTTGCCCTCCGCCACCTGCAAGCAGACCAACCCCTGCGCGCGCCACATGCGCACCACTTTCGCCCGGTCTTCCAAGACACCGGTGACCCGGTAGTGGGGTTCAATCTGGTCCCGCAGGGCCTGCAGCTTTAGGACTTGGTCGGGACGGTAGTCGCCCTGAGGCCGCATAATCAGCAGGTCGTACGGGATTTCCCACCGGGCCAGCCAGCGTTCGGTTTGCGCGCGGGTCTCTTCACCGCGGCCGGACAGCAGCACTATCGCCCCCACCTGCGGGTTGGCCGCAAGCGACTGCACGACTTGGATGACGGGCCGGTTCGGCTGGTCGCGTTCAATGCCTTTAGTCGCGTAGGGACTCCGATCGCCAAGCAGGGCTAATGTCCCGTCCAGGTCGACTATCCAGCAGGCGGGTTTCGTCATGGGCGGCTCACTCCTTTGGCAGACACGCGTGGAAGGTCTGGCGCTGCTTCCATTGTACGAGGGCGGCCGTCCCGCCCGGGCCTGGGCCTGCGTGCAGCGGGTTCACCCCCTCCCCACACCTGCGGTTTTGGGATAACCGGGTGACTGTGGGACCGTGGTGGCCTGAAAACAGCCAAATTCCCCGGTTTTTCCTTCCCCGCGATCCTGCAATCGCCCCGTTATCCCAAAACGCGCCCGAGATTCGCCTGACACACGCTCGACAGCACCGGAGACCGTCCTCTGCGCGGCTGCCCTTGCGCCCCCGTCGCATTCTCGCCGCTTCTTTGCGCTTGGTTTGCCGTGTTTCGGCGGTGGTGGGGTGCGGGGAGTGGTGGTCGGGGGCTTACCTACCATCAACCAGATTGACGCGCGCCCAGGTGGGGGTTTCTGGCTACTGCCGTCGACCTCGCGCCGGAGCGGGGGTCAGCCGCACTGGCACCGCCGAGTAGCCCCCGGCGGGCGGGGTGGAGCGCCCTCGGGGGGCGTCCCCGCCCTCGATCAGTGACGTCTCCTGCAGCAGAGCCTGCACTATTGCCTGCAACTGCATGGTCGCCAGGTCGCGCCCGGGGCACACGTGCCGCCCGATTCCCCACACCAGGTTCTTGTCCGCGTTCCCCGCCGGGTCAAACTGGTTGTCCCCAAACACTTGCGGGTCCGTGTTCGCCCCATGCCAATCAAGGTTCACGCGTTGGCCCTGTTCGACCTCTACCCCACCCACAAACGTCGGCCGGGTGCAGACGCGTCGGCTAGCCAGGAACGGGTCGTCAAGACGCAGGACCTCATCCAGCACTGCCTTCCATTCCGCATCGCTGGCGCCCGAACGTAAATGGTCCTGCAACTGGGGGTTGTCAGCCAAGTAAGCCGCGGCAACCCCGACGCACAGGGCCATGGACCCAAGGTCACCGCCAGTCCAGTTGCGCAGAATGGAAACGATTTCTTCCTCAGTAAGAGGGCGGCCCAGGCTGGTGTCATTCATCAACTGGCTGGTGACATCATCCGTCGGGTGCTGGCGGCGGTCCGCAAGCAGCCCGGTGATGATCCGGTTGTACCACTGCGCGACCTCACGGGTACGTTCCAACTGGCCAGAGGCCGTTGCCGCCCAGTTCGCCTGCACCCAGTCCAACAGTTCCGCCTGCAAACTTTCCGGCCACCCCAACCATTTAGAGGAGGCCCGCACCGCAAACTGTGCCCCCACATCCACCGCGTCCACGTTCCCTATGGCCACGGCTTCCCGCACAATTTCGCGGGCGATCTGCTCCGTCTCCGCACGTAGATCCGCCACCTTTTCGGGGGTCATGTACCGGTCAACTAGCATGCGGAACGCCGTGTGCCAGCGGCCGTCCAAACCGTTCGGGACCTGCAGGAACCGGGACACATCGCTGGAGAAGACGCGCTCATTCAACGCCACGTCCATGACGGCAGCGTGGCCGCGGACGTCCACTTGGCCTTGCCAGTTCACCTCCGCAGCGCTCGGCATGCCGCCACCCGAGGGGTCGTGGAAGGAAAAGGTGTGCAGCAAGAACTTCGGAATCATTCCTCCATTGTAGGAGGGCGACCACCCCACCCTGCGTGGCTCCCGTTCGGTTCTGGGATGGCGGGGAACTTGCGGGAGTGCCGCTCCCGGATCCGATGGTGTGGGACCGCAGGAGCTAGTCCGGTACCGGTGGAGCTTAAAACAACCCTTTTTCACTGCCCCTGCGCTCCCAGATTGACTGGTTGGGTACCGGATTGCCCCAACGCTCCCCTATAGCCAAGCCCGGGACAGTCGGGGCAGAGAATGCGAGTACCTTGGAGCTAGTGCGTACGCCCCGGGGCGCGTCCCAGCGTGTACCCATTAGCTC
>CAYFVT010000045.1:0-8200 GCA_964346705.1 uncultured Actinomyces sp.
GTGTTCACCGGCTGGCGGCCCAGCAGGTCCTCCACACGCAGGTCACGCAAACGGTTTTCCCTGATGCCGTCCCGCAACAGCTCTTCCACCGGCGGCATGACCAGGACCTGCAGGTCGCAGGAGCGCGCGGCGGCACTGACCTCACGCAACAGCTCAGCGGGAGGGTTTCCCATGGTCACAACAACGTGGGTGGCACCCGTATCTTCCGCGACCTGGCACAGGTCGGTGGTGCGCCCGCGGACCGGGACCCCGGACAGTTTCAGGTCAGCCTTAACAGGATCATCATCCAACAGGGCAACCGGCCTGTATTGGGTGTTGCCATCCGTGTTTAAATGGCGGGCAATGGAACCCCCCACATAGCCGGCGCCAAGCAGAATCACAGGGTCACCCTGCCGCGGTTTCTGGCGGGTCTGCCACAGCAGGCGCCACACGTAACGAATTCCCAGTATTAGGACCAGGACGATTGGGTACGCGATCAAAGCAATCGATCTGGGAACCATCAACTGCTGATAAAAGAAGATGGTCACTATCCACAGGACAGCCGCGGTCAGGGTGGTGGACGTGACAACGTTGATGACGGATTCGAAGGAACCCCAACTGTGGCGCCCCCGGTAAATGCGCAGAAGACGCCCGAAAAGTAGTTGCAGCGCCCCGGCAAGAATGGCTAGGGTCGCAAGCCCCGTCCACACGATCCGCTGCGGCACAAAGTCGTACCGCAGCAAAATAGCCAGGGTCAACGCAAGAAGCCAAGCTAACGCGTCTACCCCATACCGTTCCCAGCGAAGTGGTTCCCGCAAAATGTTTCACCCTTGGTTCGAACTTTGTGGCAGAGCACAGCCTCATCATTGAGAAAAAGGGGCCGCGGCAGCCAACTGTCACGATTTTAGTGCATTTACGCAACAATGAGCAGAGCTCAAATAGTTAGGTTTACCGCAATTCCTTTCGCCCCGCGTGACCCGGCCCGCCAGCGTAAGCGAAGGCGCAGGCCCGGGGGCATCTCCGCACCTATTCCTACTGCCAGCTAAGCCCTCTATCAAAAGAGCGCTCAACCTTCTTACCCGCCCATAACCAGAGGACATCATCCCGTCCCGCCGCGACCGCTGTGCGGCCAGGTTTCCCCGCGAACCCCTCAGCGCAAGTGGTGTTCACAACCTCAAGACCATGGGTAAACTCCGTCACCTGCACCCCGTCACATCCGGGGGCGTCCACCGCTGCAGCGTAAAACGCGGTTGGGCTGCCAGCCAAAGAATCCAAGCCGACAATGTCTTCACCCTGGAACCACTGCTCCCCCGCGCTGTTAGTGGCAAACAGGTCACCGTTCTGGCATGCAACCACCGCATTGTCAGACCCTGACACCCCCAGCCGCACCGCCGGGCAGGGCGCCGTCTGTGTTTGACCGTACGGGTTGTAAATAACCGTGTTGTCGGCCGGGTCAATCAGCCAGGACTGGGACACCACATCGTCAGACCTGTCCCAGCCGTAGCCAGCGTCAAACGATTCTGCCCCCACAACCTGTTCGCAGTCGTCCGCGTTCAGCGCGAACGTAACCGCATAACCGTCGTCACCCGCGAAAATTCGTTGCACGCTGCTAACCGCTAGGGGGCCGCCAATATCTATGGCGTCCCAACCGGCCCCACCATCCCCCGTGGTTTCCACCGTGGCACCGGTAGTGGGGCATGGGCCTGTCGCAGCGCGGTAAGCGCGGCTGGCGTCCGTCGCCGCCAGAACCCGTTCCATGGGAACAATGGTGGAGGACGGCTCGTCCTCGTCCTCTTCCCCCACATCTTCCGCCAGTGCGTCTTCAGCCTGCAGCGCCTGGTCTTCCGACTGGGCGGACTGCGCTGACTGCAACCACTCCTGCGGGTCGTAGCCCGGGGTCTCCCCAGCATCCGCCACCTTCGGGCGCGCACTGCCAAACGCGAACACGCTTACCAGGATCGCAATAATCGCCAACAGCGTGATGCCGACAACCGCGCCAATGCTGACCTGCCACTTCCCCGACTGCCTCATGCCCGGATTCACCGCACACCACCAACCGTGTCTTTCAGGCCCGACACAATCTTCAGGTACTTCACCGTGTCCTCCACCGCGGGAACCAACTGCGCTGCTGAGGCATCATAAGTTGCCTTGTCATGGCCGTACGGGTCCACCGTGTCGTATTCCGGCACGGGCGTTGTTTGGCCGCGCTGCTGCGCGACAGCCGCCACCCCCGCGGGTAGAAGAGGAACACCCCGCGACGTTAGTTCTTCAATGTCTTCCAAAGTGACGCTTTTCGCTAGGTGCGCGAACTCCCTGTAAGTGAACGTGCGGGTGCTGGCCGACGGGTCTAACCGCACGACCTCACCCCGATGGTCGCGGGTTGCAACCAGAATCAGGTCGGAGTTGCGCACGTCCTGTTCCGTGATCTGGCTGCCCGAGTGCTGGGGCAGGTCTTCCACACCCAAAGACACCCCGATGGCCACCTGCTGCGGCGGTACTTTCCCCCCAACAACCGCGCGGACCCCCGCGCTGCTAACCGTGAAGGCCTGCGGGTCCAGCTTCTGCCGCAACAAAGATTCAGCAAGGGCGGAACGGCAAATGTTGCCCGTGCACACCGTCAAAATCCGCATAGCCTTCTACTGCTCCATCAGAGGTTTGCTGCGCACCGGCTTAAAAGTGGCACGAGTTTCGGATCCTGCCGTTGCCTCCACCGCGGCGGGAACCGGTTCGCTGGATTCCGTCAACCGCATGGCCGCGTAATCCTGGTAACCGTAGTTCGCGTACCGGTAGGCGTCCGGACCCTTCGTGGGCAGCATCGTCAAAATGACGCCAAGAATGTTGGCTTTAGCGGAGTGAAGAATTTCCGTGACCGTTGCCAGTTCCTGCTTCTTCGTCCGCCCAGCCGCAACCACCAGCAGCAGGCCACCCGTGAAACGGGAAACAACCGCGGCGTCAGTGACAAGTAGCGAGGGCGGGGCATCCACCAGCACGTAGTCAAAGTGCTTCTCCAAAGACCGCAGCACTTCCTGCATGGCTTTGGAACCTAAAAGTTCGCTGGGGTTCGGGGGAATCCGGCCCGCCGGCAGCACGTACAACTGCTGCTTGCCCCACTTCTGCAGGGCGTTAGAGAACGTGGCTTTACCAATCAGCACGTCGGTCAGACCGACGGCGCCTTCAAGCCCCATGTATTCCGCTAGGCGCGGCTTCCGCAGGTCAGCATCAATCAGGGCTACCTTCGCGCCGGCCTCCGCCAAAGTGACCGCAAGGTTCGCGGACACGGTTGTCTTCCCCTCCTCAGGCAAGGAGGACGTGATGGTGAAGCTGCGGGGGTTGCCCTCCACGTCCAGGAACTGCAGGTTCGTACGCAAGGTTCGGAACGGTTCCGCGCGGGGGCTTAGCTTGTCGTCACCCTTCAGCAGCGGGTCCTTCTTCGCATCCGGGTCGTCAGGAATTTCGCCGAGGACGGGGGCCTCCGTAATTGCCGACACATCGGCGCGTGAACGCACCCGCGTGTCCAACACGTCCCGCAGCACCGCCAGGCCAAGGCCCAGCATTGCGCCAAGCAGGAAGCCGAGCGTCAAGTTGCGTGCCGGCTTCGGGCTAATGGGACTGCCGGGGATGGTCGCCGGGTTAATGATCTCCATCTGCACCCGGGACGGGCCGTCGGCCGGCTTCTCCAACTGGTTTTCCACAACGTCTGCCAGTACAGAGGCGGCCGTGTTAGCCAAAAGCGCAGCCTTCTCCGGGTGTGAACTGTTCGCATCAATGTTGATGATGCTGGTGTCCTTCGGGACGGAAGCGGAAACCTGCTTCGTCACCTCAGCCGGTGTGGGGTTACCCCCCATCTGCTGTGACACTCGGTCAACAACAATGGCCGTCCCAGCCACGTCAACATAAGAGCTGATGGCCCGCTGGGCGTAGGTGACACCCTGAACCAGTTCACCACTTCCCGTGTCAGCCGTCGTGTTGAAGGAAACATAAACCACGGCAGTGGCCCGGTAGGTTGGTGTTTCCTGAATGGTCAGCAAACCACCGAACAGCACCCCGGCCAATGTTGAGACCAGGATGACCACCCAGCTTTTTCTGACAATACGCAGATAGTCGCGAAGCTCCAATGTGGAAAACCCCTCCGAGGCACGCGCCCCAAAAGTCAAACAATTGGGCTCTGTTTCCCGTGAATCTGAAACTGGCAGCCCCCGTAGCCTCTTAAACTACCGCGAAACCGCCCGAACTGGACATTCCGACGTTTAAAACCCTTGTGATATTGCTCCCCGGACAGCCGCATCTGGCATTTTAAACGCGCGCTAGGTTCGCAAAGCGGGCCATTGCCCCCTGGAAGACAACAGGAATAGAGGCCGTGGGCCCATTCCTGTGCTTGGCCACCAGAATGTCGGCTTCCCCCGGCCGGTCCTCAGGATCGTAATAGTCAGGCCGGTGCAGCAGCATGACAACGTCCGCATCCTGTTCCAGAGACCCGGATTCACGCAGGTCCGCCAGCATAGGCTTGTGGTCGCTGCGCTGTTCGGGCCCGCGGTTCAGTTGTGCCACCGCAATAACCGGGACTTCCAGCTCTTTCGCTAACAGTTTCAGGGAGCGGGAAAAGTCGGAGACCTCCTGCTGCCTTGATTCCACGCGGCGCCCGCTACTCATCAACTGCAAGTAGTCAATGACCACTAGGGACAAACCGAACTGCTGCTTTAGGCGGCGGCATTTGGAGCGGATTTCTGACATGGACATGTTTGGGGAGTCATCAATGAACAGTGGCGCGTCAGAAATGTCCGCAATCCGTTTGGTGACAGCCGTCCAATCTTGGGTCTGCATTTCCCCGGACCGCATTTTCGACAGCCACACCCCTGTCTCCGCTGACAGGAGGCGCATCGCAATCTCAGAGCGCGACATTTCCAGTGAGAACATGGCTGCCGGCATCTGATTATGGATCGCTGCCGAACGGCAAAAGTCCAACGCCAACGTGGACTTCCCCATTGCTGGGCGTGCGGCGACTATAACCATTTGTCCCGGGTGCAGGCCTTGCGTCAGGTTGTCCAAGTCGTAGAAACCCGTCGGCACACCCGTCAGTTTGCCCTTGTTGTTCGCAATTTCTTCCAGGTCCCCCACCAGGTCCTGCGACAAGTCTTTGAGGGAAACGTAGTCCTGGCCCTGCCTGTTTTCCGCAATCGCATGCACTTCGGCTTGCGCGGCGTCAAGCAGTGCGTCCACTTCCGACCCATCATCGGCGTACCCCAGTTGGACAATCCGAGTGCCGGCGCTGACCAGGCGGCGCAGCACCGAGCGCTCCCGGACGATCTCCGCGTAATAGTCCGCGTTCGCGGTGGTGTGAACGGAAGCAACAACAGAGTGCAGGTAAGACTTATCCCCCACCCGCTGCAACTGGCCTGTGCGGCTCAGTTCCGCTGCCACCGTGATGGGGTCGGCCGGCTCCCCCTTCGCGTACAGATCCACAATCGTGTTGAAGATGGTCTCGTTTTGCGGTTTGTAGAAGTCGGTGCCTTCCAGGATTTCCACAATGTCCCCAATGGCGTCCTTAGACAGCAGCATGGAGCCCAAGACCGACATTTCCGCGTCCAGCGCCTGCGGTGGCACGCGGTCAAAGGAGTCGGCTGCCGAGTCCTGAAAACTGTTCACAACTAACCGCTTCTCCTCTAACTCCCAAAGATTCGTTCTACTAGTGGGGCTTCACGCAGATTATGGCCCACCTGTGAGTAAACCAAATCCTCAATGTGAGTAGAGTGTGGAAAACTCCTAGGGAAATGCCCCTAGGCAGTGGATAACCTGTGGAGAGAACTGGGGACGAGCCCATTCGGGCCCCTCGAGCGCCTCGAATCCCGCGCGGACCCCTCCTCGGCGTGTCTGGCTCAACCACGCAAAACAACGCCAGCAGACTGTTTCCACAGTGGTGTCCACAGATTGTGTATAACAAGTGGGGAGGAAATCGGTGGAAAGAAAACAGAGCGACGGCCCCGCTGCCTCTTCCACCCCTAAACCCTCAAGTGAAGGTTCAGGGGACCCCGTCGCTCCCGCTCTGGGGGACTTCTCCACCCGCACCATCCTGGCTTTGGCTCTACCCGCCCTGGGCGCCCTAGTCATTGAACCGACGCTGATCCTGATCGACTCCGCCATGGTCGGCTACCTGGGGGTGGCGCCACTAGCTGGGCTGTCTCTGGCATCCACGATTCTTATGACCCTGGTCGGCGTGTTCGTGTTCCTGGCCTACTCCACAACCGCCCTCACCAGCCGCGCCGTTGGACGCGGCGACCGTGCTGGCGCCCTCCATTTCGGGATCCAAGCCGTCTGGTTGGCCGCAGGTTTAGGCGCGGTCATCACCGCGGTCCTGATTGCCACCGCCCCCACCCTGGCCCACTGGCTGGGGGCCGACCCGGAAGTGATGCCGCAAGCCGTCGCCTACCTGCGTGGCGGGGCGCCCGGAATGATCGGCATGCTCATGGTGCTAGCAGCCACGGGCGCCCTGCGCGGACTACTTGACATGCGCACCCCCCTCTACGTGGTGGCAGCCGGTGCGCTGGTAAACGTGGGACTGAACTTCCTGCTCATTTTCGCCCTGAACCTGCAAATTCTGGGGGCGGGGATCGCCCTGTCCATCACCCAAACTCTGATGGGGTTGGCGCTAACGTTCGCCCTAGTGCGGCAAGCCCGGGGACGGATCCCACTACGCCCATCGGTCGGCGGCCTGTGGGGAGCAATTGTGGAGGGCGCACCCCTGTTCATCCGCACCGTCTCCCTGCGGGCCGCCCTGCTAGCCACCGTCTCAATTGCAGCCCTGGGGGGCACGGCCATGTTGGCCGCTCACCAGGTGGTGAACTCCCTGTGGAACTGGTCGGCGTTCATCCTGGATGCGCTAGCCATCGCAGCCCAATCCCTGGTGGGGGTCGCCGTTGGGGCGGGCAACCCCGCCGCAACCAAAGCCCTGGTGCGGCGCCTGTCCCTGTGGGGCGTGGGGGCCGGCGTGGTGCTGGGCACCGGGTTCGCCCTGAGCGCCGGCTGGCTGCCATCCCTTTTCGGGACCGACCCAACCATGCACCAGGTGGCAACCCGCGGGCTGCTGGTAGCCGCCGTTTTCATGCCGGTCGGCGGCCTAGTCTTCCTGCTAGACGGCGCGCTGATTGGGGCTGGGCAGGGCCGCTACCTGGCCCTAATGGGCGTCGTGACCCTAGCGGTGTACCTGCCGGCCCTCGCCCTCATCCATAAATGGATCACCGGCCATGCACCCCTAGACGGATCCCAGCAGATGCTGGCGTTCACCTGGCTGTGGCTCGCCTTCGCTGGCTGGTTCATGTCCGCAAGGGCAGTGGCCAACGCAGCGCGGGCCTTCTCACCCAAACTGGGGACTGTGACCGGACGAACCGGTAGACGCCCTCGTACGAACTAGAAACCGCACCCGCCCGCGGGTAATGTGGGTGGGCGGATCAGGTGGGCGCCACGCGCTGACTTGACCCGCAATGCAAGACCCTCCTGCCACGGAACGTCCGTGGCCGACCAGACCAGAGGAGGTGGGGATTAATTGCGCTCATATGAACTCATGATCATTCTGGCACCCACGGTGGAAGAACGATCTGTCGGGACCTCAATGGAAAAAATCCTCCGCCAGGTAACAGCCGACGGCGGAACAATCGACAACATTGACGTTTGGGGTAAGCGGAACCTGGCTTACGAAATCGACAAAAACGATGAAGGTATTTACGTGGTGGCGAACATGACCACCACCCCGGAGCTAGCGAACGAGGTCGACCGGCAGCTCCGCCTGAACGAATCCGTCCTGCGCACCAAACTGCTGCGCACCGACGAAAAGTAACGGCGGCACCCGGTGAGCAACACTGTTATCACGGTCATTGGCAACCTTGGCGGTGACCCGGACCTGAACTACGTGCGGGAAGGCGTGGCGGTCGTGAACTTCACGATTGGCAGCACACCCCGCAAGTTCGACCGGGCAACCAACCAGTGGCAGGACGGGGAAACCCTGTGGCTGCGCTGCACCGCTTGGCGGGAACTGGCAGAAAACATTGCCGAATCCCTAACCAAAGGCACCCGTGTGATTGTTCGCGGCAAACTGCTACAACGCTCATTCACCCCCCGCGATGGTGGGGAACAGCGGACCGTCATTGAACTTGATGTTGAAGAGATCGGCCCATCCCTGCGGTACGCCCGCGCCCAAGTGACCCGCACCCCCAGGCAGGGTGGTGGCGGC
>CAYFVT010000045.1:8300-10800 GCA_964346705.1 uncultured Actinomyces sp.
GATGATGACCCGTGGGGTGCTCCCGGCAGCTCCCAGTTTGATGATGCCCCGCCCTTCTAGGCTGGGTTCCGCACTTTTACAGCACTAATTCCCAAGGAGAAAAACTATGGCGAAGCCAAATCTTCGCAAGCCGATGAAAAGGAAAGTCGGCCCCGTCCGCACCGTGAAGGTCGGCAAAATTGACTACAAAGACACGGCACTGCTGCGTAAGTTCATTTCGGACCGCGGCAAAATCCGTGCCCGCCGTGTGACCGGCGTGTCCGTCCAAGAGCAGCGGAAGCTAGCCAAGGCGATCAAGAACGCCCGCGAAATGGCGCTGCTGCCCTACTCAACGACCGGACGCTAAGCGGAAAAGGAGCAGACCACATGGCAACAAAACTGATTCTGAACCGCGACATTGAACGTTTAGGTGAAGCTGGCGACATCGTAGAAGTCAAAGATGGTTACGCCCGCAACTACCTGCTGCCCCGCGGTTACGCGGTGCGGTGGACGCGCGGTGCGCAGCGGCACATCGACCAGGAGCTGGAACGCCTCCGCAAGGCTGAGATTGCAACCGTTGAGGAAGCAACCGCCCTGCGGGACCGCATCCAAGACGCTGATGGTGTCACTGTTGAAGCAATCGCGGGCTCCAACGGGCGCCTGTTCGGTGCTGTCACCGGCAAGCACATTGGTGAAGCACTAGCCGCGGAGTTCGGGGTTCCCTTCGACCCGCGCAACATCGACTTCGACGGGCCCATCAAACGGACCGGTGAATACGAGATGACAATTAAGCTGCTGGGCGACGTGGTCGCTAAGAGCAGTGTTGAGGTAGTGGCAGCCGAGTAGCGCCGCCAAACCCTTGCGGGACACCCCCGCCGCGGAGGTCGTACTAGTCGGTTTGGACTGGTTAGCACCGCGGTGGGGGTTTTTCGTGCCCGCGGACCGGGGCAGGCTAGGTTTCCCTGGGGAATGCGCGTGCCTTGGAGCTGATGGGAGTGGGTTGGGGACAATGCGTACGCGGTGGGGCGTGCCCCAGCGTGTACCGATGAGCTCCATCTACTGCGCATGAGCTACAACGCACTCGCATTGTCCCAACAACGGTTGTCGCCCCTTCGGGTGGGTTAGCCGTGGGTCTCGGCGTACTCCACTAGCGTGTCGTCCTTGAATGCTTGACGCAGTTCGTCCATGCCTTCAGGGTCAAGGATCACGATGGACTGGCCATCAGCGGAGACCCCGACGCCTTCGGTGGGTGCAGTCACGAAGAACATGTCCTCCGCACGCACGTTGCGCATGCTGGGCGCAAGACCCATCAGGTAGCGGCCGTTGAAGCCCTCACTGACCGTCAGGAACGGCGAAACCTGGGAGACAACCTCTAGAACAGTGCTGGGACTGGTAAGCGTGTCCCTGCTCAGCAGCTGACGACCGGCTGCTTTCATGTATTTCTGTTGGTTGCGTACCCTCTGATAGTCCCCGTCGCCGAAGGCTTTCCGGGTGCGCACAAACATGAGGGCCTCTTCACCGCTCAGAGTGATTTCCCCTTCCGGGTAGTCGAAGCCGCCTGCACTGAATTCCCGGTCATTGTTGACGGTAACCCCACCCAAAGCGTCGGTCATGCCCTTAAACCCGTTGAAGTCAATGATCGCCACGTGGTCAATACGAGTATCCAGCAGATCTTCCAGTGTTTGCACCGTGAGCGGAATCCCACCGTACGCTAAGGCGGCATTGACTTTCGCGTCCCCAAACCCTGGAATATCCACCCAAGAGTCACGCATGATCGAAACTAGGACGACCGCGTCCCGGTCCTTCGGGATGCGTGCCACCATGATGGTGTCTGAACGGCCGTCTATGGCCCCCTCCAGGATCTCATCGTCAACTTCCCCGCGGGTATCGGAACCGATCAGCAGGATAGTTTCGGTGTCATCATCCTCTTCAGGCCGCAACTCATCATCCGGGAACGCTTCCGTCACGACGGCCGCACCCCGATCAAACGTGCTGGTGGCCCGCCAAAGGAACCAGCCAACCGCGGCCGTCAACGCTAAGGCTAGAGAGATCATCACAGCCAGGGTGACTGTGATGGTCTTACTGGCAGCGGAAAGGTTCCCGAACCAGCCCTTACGTTTCCGAGGGTGGCGGGACATTCGCGAAGCAGGTAGACCTGTCATCATCCAGCATCCTTTGTCAGTGCCAGCAGTCCCGCCAAGCTGCGGAACCAGTCGTTAGAAGCCGACTATAACACCCGATAACGCGCGCCCCAGTCGGCTGGGGCTGCGCTTGGCCCACTAACCGTCCTGGTCGTCACCGTCGGATGGCTCTGGTGCGGGTGCGGGCTCCGGCTCTGGCTCTGGCTCTGGCTCTGGCTCAGGCTCCGGTTCGGGTTCCGGTTCGGGCTCCGGTTCCGGTTCGGGTTCAGGCTCTGGCTCCGGCTCAGGTTCAGGCTCCGGCGTGGGCCGCGGGGTGGGTTTGGGCTCAGGGCGGGGCGCGACCGGTTTGGGCTGGACGGGCTCCACCAACCAATCAAAAT
>CAYFVT010000046.1:0-10661 GCA_964346705.1 uncultured Actinomyces sp.
GTGCATTAGACTGGCTGACGCACCTGGCAACAGGTGACTTCGCGTGCCATTTCCCAACCCGGTTGGGGGCATCGGGGCGGCGGTCCTACGGGCGCTTCGACCATGGCACCAGGGTCCATTTGGACACGTAACCGAAAACATGGGGTGCAGTTAGCGCTGAACCCCCAAAACCGGCTGCGCTAGATCGCAGCGAAAGGACGAACATGGCTGTTGTAACCATGCGTCAGATGCTTGAAAGCGGTGTGCACTTCGGACACCAGACCAGGCGCTGGAACCCGAAAATGGAACCGTACATCCTCACGGAACGTAACGGCATCTACATTATTGACCTGCAGCAAACCCTGGCAGACATTGACCGGGCCTACGAGTACGTGAAGCAGACTGTCACGCGCGGTGGGACCATCCTGTTTGTTGGAACCAAAAAGCAGGCTCAGGAAGCAATTGAAGAGCAGGCGCAGCGCGTGGGCATGCCCTACGTGAACCACCGCTGGCTTGGCGGTATGCTGACCAACTTCGCTACCGTCTCCAAGCGTTTGGCTCACCTGAAGGAATTAGAGCAGGTGGACTTCGAGGACGGCGGCACTTCCGGCCTCACCAAGAAAGAACTGCTGATGAAGCGGCGGGAGAAGGACAAGCTAACCCGCACCCTCGGTGGTATTCGCGACATGACGAAGGTTCCCACGGCCGTGTGGATTGTGGACACGGAAAAGGAGCACCTGGCGGTTGCTGAAGCGCAGAAGCTGGGCATTCCGGTCATCGCGATTCTGGACACGAACTCTGACCCGGACACGGTCACGTACGGGATTCCGGGTAATGACGACGCGATTCGCTCCGTGTCGCTGCTGACCCGCGTGATTGCGGACGCGGCCGCAGAAGGCCTGTTGGCTAAGACTGCGCCGAAGAAGGATCAGGCTGGAACTGAAGAAGAGCCGCTGGCCGAATGGGAGCGGGAACTGCTGGAAGCCTCCACTAAGGAAGACGCAGCCCAGTCTGCTGCTGAAGAGGTCGCGGAAACCGCGACCGCGGAAGCCACTGAGGCTGCAGTTAAGACGGACACTCCTGTTGAGGTAGTGGCCGAAGAACCGAAGGCTGAAGCGGCACCCGCCGACCAGGCGTAACCCACGAGAGGACATAAAACAGTAATGGCAAAAGTTTCTTTAGCTGACATTAAGGCCCTTCGTGAGCAGACGGGCGCCGGCATGATGGACGTCAAGAACGCGCTGGATGAGGCCGACGGCAACTACGACGAAGCCCTGAAAATCATTCGCTTGAAGGGTCTGAAGTCCCTGTCGAAGCGTGAAGGTCGGGAGGCGGATGCGGGCCTAATCGTCGCGCAACTGGCCGAGGACGGGAAGTCCGCCATCATGGTGGAAGTCAATTCCGAAACCGACTTCGTAGCGAAAAACGACAAGTTCATCGCGTTCGCTGACCAGGTGCTGGCTGCCGCTGTCGCAGCGGACGCCGCTGACCTGGACGCGCTGCTGGCTGCCCCTGCGGGGGATGAGACCGTGCAGGACCTGGTGAACGAAATGGGTGCCACGGTGGGGGAGAAAGTCCTTATCAGCCGTGTAGCGCAGGTCAGCGGCGACAATGCTGCCGTCTACCTGCACCAGACCAGCCCCGACCTGCCAGCGCAGGTTGGCGTCCTGGTTGCAACCGACCAGGCTGGCGCGGATGTGGCGCAGAACGTGGCCATGCACATTGCGGCTTACACGCCGCGGTGGATTACGCGTGAGGACGTGCCTGCCGACATCCTGGAAACCGAACGGGAAACGCTGACCGCGATCACCCTGAACGAAGGCAAGCCAGAACACATTGTTCCCAAGATTGTGGAAGGCCGTTTGGGTTCCTTCTACAAGGACAACGTTCTGGTCGACCAGGACTACGCGCGCGACGCGTCCGTCACGGTTGGTGAAGTGTTGAAGGACGATTCAGCCACCGTGACTGAGTTTGTCCGTTTCCAGGTGGGAGCCTAACTTTCCGCCTGCTAGCCCCGCCTGGTCCAACCAGGCGGGGCTTTCTAATAGACTGCGAAGGACGAATAATCTGAAAGGGCTCCCGATGACGCACGAACGCAGGGTGTTGCTGAAACTTTCCGGTGAAGTGTTTGGAGGGGGCGAGGTCGGGCTGGACCCAGACGTTATTGCGGGCATAGCCAGGCAGATTGCAACCGCCGTGGATCAGGGTGTCCAGGTGGCGGTGGTTGTGGGGGGCGGCAACTTCTACCGCGGCTCCGAACTGCACGCCCATGGTTTTGACCGGGCACGCGCCGACTACATGGGCATGCTGGGCACCGTCATTAACGCTTTGGCCTTGCAGGACTTTCTGAACAGTGCGGGGGTTTCCACCCGCGTTCAAACGGCCATCACCATGACGCAGGTGGCTGAGCCGTACACGCCGTTGCGCGCTATCCGCCACATGGAAAAGGGTCGGGTAGTCATTTTTGGGGCGGGTTCGGGCATGCCGTTCTTCTCCACTGACACGGTGGCCGCCCAGCGGGCCCTGGAAACGCACTGTGCGGAGCTGCTGGTCGCCAAGAATGGCGTGGATGGGGTTTACACGGCGGATCCGAAGAAGGATCCGGACGCGGAACTGTTGCCACGGGTAACCTATGAAGAGGCTTTAGCCTTGCAGTTGAAGGTGGTTGACGCTGCCGCGTTCGCCCTCTGCCAAGAGAATGGGTTGGACATGCGTGTTTTTGGGATGAATGAGGCCGGTAACGTTACCCGCGCGCTGCTTGGTGAAAGAATTGGGACACTGGTTACAACCAACACGAAGGATAAGTAGTCGAACATGCTTGAAGAAATCCAACTAGAAGCTGAAGACCAAATGGATAGCGCTGTGAAAGCGACGCAGCGGGACTTCCAAAACATTCGTACTGGGCGCGCGAACCCGGGCATGTTCACCTCCCTGATGGTCAACTATTACGGTGCGGCGACCCCACTGCAGCAGTTGGCGAATATTAATATTCCGGAAGCGCGCACCGTCCTGATCACACCGTTCGACTTGAACGCGATGAATGAAATAGTGCAGGCCATCCGTGACTCCGACTTGGGTGTGAACCCCACTGATGACGGCAAAGTGGTTCGTGTTGTCATGCCCGCCCTCACTGAGGAACGCCGGAAAGAATATGTGAAGCAGGCGCGCGGCCGTGCGGAGGATGGCAGGGTTGCCGTCCGTGCTGCCAGGCGCAAAGCGATGGACGCGATTGAGGACCTGAAGAATGACGGCGACATTGGTGAAGACAGTGCCGCCCGGGCTGAGAAAGCTTTGGAAGCCACCACACGCGAATACGTGTCCCTGGTTGATGCCGCCCTGGAAGGCAAAGAAGCAGAACTTCTGACCGTTTAAGGGTGTTGATGGAAGACTCTGAACCTTCGCTGCTGTCCCGGATCGTGTACCCGGGACCGGCGGCCGACACTGTCCCGCTGCCGTCTTCGGGGCGGGCTGGCCGGAACTTACCGGCGGCGGTTGCCTCCGGCGTGGGGTTGATCGTCGTGGTGGGTGCGGCGCTGTTTTTCGCGCGCGCAGCATTCTTAGTGTTCGTCGGCGTTCTACTGCTGTTGGCAATTTGGGAGGTTGCGGGGGCCCTGGCCCGAAAAGACCAGCGGGTAATGGCGTTGCCCGTTTACGTTGGGGGGCTGGGGATTTTCGTTGCGGGCTCCCTGGGATCCCTCACTTGGATCCTGACCGGCCTGTACCTGACCGTGCTGGTGGCGGTTGCCTGGCGCATGTTCGCTACCAGCCTGCCTGGCCGTCCCATCCAGGACATTATGGCCACGGTTTTCACCATCGTTTATTTGCCGGTGTTCGGCGCATTCGTTGGTTTGATGTCCCACCACTCTCAGCAGCCCTGGCCGATTGTTTTCTTCATTGTTGTTGTCATCATGAACGACATTGGGGGCTGGGCGGCCGGGGTCCTGTTCGGTAAACACCCGATGGCGCCCAAGCTTTCCCCCAAAAAGTCCTGGGAGGGGTTCGCTGGCTCCATCATCTCCACCACCCTGGCCGGTTTCGCCGCCACCTTGGTCCTGGGTATCCCCTGGTGGTGGTCGTTCGTCCTCGGAGCTATTGGTGCCATAGTCGGCACCCTGGGGGACCTGACAGAATCCCTCATCAAACGGGACGTTGGCCTGAAAGACATGTCGAACATTGTGCCCGGCCATGGGGGCATCATGGACCGGCTGGATTCCTTACTGTTCACTACCCCCGCGTTTTACTTGGCGTACTCCATAGCATTGGGATGGTGATGGCATGAGCCGCGAAGTTCGACCCACAGACCAGGCGCCGGAAGGTGCAACCACGCCCGGGGCGCGTCCCGTCCTCTCCTTCACCGCGAAACGGCGCGGCAAGCCTCCCGTCCACTTGGCTGACCTGGACATGGCGAAACGCAAAGAATGGGCTGCCGACTTAGGGATGCCCGCGTTCAGAGCCGACCAGCTTTCCCGCCACTACTTCGGTAAGGCGGAAGCTGACCCCCAGGCCATGTCTGACCTGCCCGCCAACCTGCGGGAAGGGGCCGCAACACAGATGCTGCCCCCACTGGTGCAGGAAGCTTCCCGGCAGGAGGCCGACCAGGGGGAGACCATAAAGAACCTGTGGCGCCTCTACGACGGCGCCATGGTCGAAAGCGTCCTCATGCGCTACCCGGATCGCGTCACCCTTTGCATTTCATCCCAAGTCGGCTGTGGTATGGCTTGTCCCTTCTGCGCCACCGGCCAAATGGGACTAACCCGCAACCTGTCTGCCGCCGAAATTGTGGAGCAGGTCCGCCGGGCCCGCGTTGAATGCGAAGACGGTGCATTCGCTGACCAACCGAGCCCACTGTCCAACATCGTGTTCATGGGTATGGGGGAGCCAATGGCGAACTTCCGGGCCCTAAAAGAAACCCTGACCCGCCTGATAGAGCCGGCCCCCGAAGGTTTTGGCATGTCAGCCCGCGGTATCACCGTCTCCACCGTTGGACTGGTCCCCGGCATAAACAAACTTGCTGACCTGCGCCTGCCGGTAACGCTGGCTGTGTCCCTGCACGCCCCGGATGACGACCTGCGGGATGACCTGATACCCATCAACTCCCGCTGGAAAGTTGGGGAACTGCTG
This sequence comes from uncultured Actinomyces sp., assembly GCA_964346705.1. Classification (GTDB taxonomy): domain Bacteria; phylum Actinomycetota; class Actinomycetes; order Actinomycetales; family Actinomycetaceae; genus Scrofimicrobium. Next base: position 5,101 of record CAYFVT010000046.1, read on the forward strand.
GACGCGGCCCGCAACTACTTCGTGAAAACAGGCAGACGCGTCTCCATTGAGTACGCGCTGATCCACAACATGAACGACCAGCCGTGGCGCGCGAAACTGTTGGCCGATGAAATCAACGCCCGCGGTAAAGGCTGGGCGCACGTGAACCCGATCCCACTGAACCCGACCCCGGGCACCATTTGGACGGCCTCCACCCCCGAAGCGACGGATGAATTCGTTTCTATCCTGAGGGAAGAGGGCGTGCGCACCACCCTGCGTGACACGCGCGGCGCGGACATTGACGGCGCTTGCGGTCAGTTAGCAACGAACTACGCTAAGCGTCAGGGGGATAACCTTGAGGAGGTTGTATGAGTGACATGTTTCCAACCGTCACTGGTGTGCGTCGCGGCTACGACCCGGGGCAGGTGAGTGACTTTTTCACGGAAGCCCGTGAAGCGTATGAGGGTGCTGTGCCGGCTGACCGGTTCTCTTACGAGCAGGTGCGCCGATCCACGTTCGACCTGCAAAGGGGCGGGTTTGACGTCACCCAGGTTGATGCGGCCCTAGCCCGGTTAGAGAACGCTTTCGTTCAACGTGACCGGGCCGCCTACGTGGCGGAACATGGGGAGGCCGCCTGGTTTGACAAGGTGGCGGATGAAGCAACGGTCCTGTACCCCCGGTTGCTCCGCCCGGCGGGGGAACGGTTCTCTCACCCTGAGGATCGCGGTAAAGGCTACGACACCGCCCAGGTTGATGCCCTGCTTGACCGGATCGCAGCCTACTTTGAGGATCAGGACGAACTAACCCCCGAAATCATTCGTTCATCCCTTTTTAAGGTGGCGCGTGGGGACAAAGCTTATGTAGAGGCCCAGGTGGACGCGTTCTTGGGTAAGGCCACGCACATTATGATGGCGGTTTCCTGACCTTGACCCGAATCCCCCTTGTTGTTCTAGGGTCTACGGGCTCAATTGGCACGCAGGCCCTTGACGTGGTGGCTGCCCACCCAGACCGGTTCACGGTTGCGGGCTTGGGGGCCGGCGGGTCTCAACTGTCATTGTTAGCGGAGCAGGTCAGGGCTTTCCGGCCGCGCCTGGTTGCCGTGGCGGGTGACGTTCCAGCGGGGGAAGAGGGCGACGGCCTGCGGCAGGCTTCCCGCGAAGTGGGGGCAGAGCTAATCGCAGGCCCGGGCGCCGTTGACCAGTTGGCTGGCATGGACGGTTCCGCCACTGTTCTGAACGGCATCACGGGCGGAGTGGGGCTGACCGCGACGTTGGCGGCTCTGCATGCCGGGTCCAGGCTGGCCTTGGCTAATAAGGAAAGCCTGGTTGTGGGTGCGTCCCTGGTGAAGGCGGCCATGCAGTATCCGGGTCAGATTGTTCCGGTCGACTCTGAGCATTCGGCTATTGCCCAAGCGTTGCTGTCGGGTGTGCACGAAAAAGGTTTGGTTTCACCCGTGGTGACGGGGCGCAGTGAACTTCAGGAGCTGGTCCTGACTGCTTCCGGCGGGCCTTTCCGGGGGCGGACCCGTGCAGAGCTGGATTCCGTGACCGTGGACCAGGCTTTGGCTCACCCCACTTGGGCGATGGGGCCGGTGGTAACTATCAACTCTTCGACCCTGATGAACAAGGGGCTGGAACTGATTGAGGCGGCCGTCCTCTTCGATGTGCCACCCAGCCAAATCACGCCAGTTGTGCACCCTCAGTCGATAGTGCATTCCATGGTGACGTGGCAGGACGGGTCTACGTTAGCGCAGGCTTCCTACCCGGACATGCGGGTGCCCATCGCGCTGGGTCTTGACTGGCCCGCCCACCTTCCCGGTGTTGGAACGTCGCTCAAGTGGGATAGCGCGTCTGAGTGGACGTTTGAACCCGTGGACCATGAGACTTTCCCTGCACTCAAAGCAGCGCAGGCAGCCTTGGAAGCGTCGGACACGCATCCTGCGGTTTTGAACGCGGCGAACGAAGTGTGCGTGGAAGCGTTCCTGGCGGGCGCTTTCCCGTGGGTGGGAATCATGGACACGGTCCTGGAGGTTCTGGAAGCCCACGATGGGGCAAGTGACCCCACGGTGGAGCAGGCGCTGGCTGTGCAGGCGTGGGCCGCCCGGGAGGCCCGCCGGCTGGTAGGGGCCCAGAAGTGATAGGCACAGAAGTGAGAGGGGGCCAGTAGTGTACGTTATTGGCCTGGTCGTCCTTATTGTGGGGCTGATCATTTCGGTTGCTCTGCATGAGTTGGGACACCTGCTGCCCGCCAAGAAGTTCGGCGCGATTGTGCCCGAATATTGGGTGGGTTTCGGTCCGACCCTTTGGTCTAAGAAGAAGGGTGAAACCACTTACGGGGTGAAGGCAGTCCTGCTTGGTGGCTACGTGCGCATGGTGGGCATGTTCCCACCCGCAGCGGCGGTCGGGGCAGTGCCGAAGAACACCCAGAAGCCGACCGCGGTGGAGCAGGCGCGGGCCCAGTCTGCCGCGGAAATTGAGGAAGCACAGGCCAAGGGCGCAACGGGTACCCCTTTCTACAATCTGTCGACACCCAAGAAACTGGTCGTCATGCTTGGGGGCCCGTTCATGAACCTGGTGCTCGCGTTTATCCTGACCGCCGTGGTTCTGGTTGGTATCGGGTGGCAGGGCCCATCAACCAAGATAGAAGAGGTCGCCCCCCTGGCTGATGGCAGTGCCTCGCCCGCTATGACCGCTGGCGTGCAGGCCGGGGACCGCATCGTGTCCTGGGATGGGACACCAATCGACTCTTGGGATGATATTCGCGGCGTGATCGCAGCTAATCAGGGGACACCGGTCACTGTTGAGGTGCTGCGTGAGGGCGCCCTCGTCCCCCTAGAACTGACACCCGAAGTCACCCCTGACGGGACCTATGTGGGGGTGGTGAGCGCTATGGAACGGCAGCGTGGTTCCGTCACGGATGCCATCAGCCAGACCGGCACCCAACTAGCCATGACGGGGAAAGCGATCGTGGCGTTACCTGTTGGCATGTACCGCGTTGTCCATTCAATGGTGACGGGGGAAGAGAGGGATCCTGAGGGCGTCCTCTCCGTGGTTGGCGTCGCGCGTTTGGCGGGGGAGATAACTTCCACCGGTGATGCGGAAGCGAACGAGGGCGGGGCCGGAAGCGGACTTCCCGCTGGACTGTCGGTGCTTGACCGCGTGGCACTGCTGCTGTCCCTGTTGGCAGCCCTCAATATTGCATTGTTCGTTTTCAACCTGATTCCCCTGCCCCCTTTGGATGGTGGGCACGTGGTGGGCGCAGCGTGGGGTGGGGCGCGGAATTCGTGGGCTAGACTTCGGGGCAAGCCAAAGCCTGCACCCGCAGACACGGCCAAAATGGTGCCGCTTACTTACGCTGTGTTCGCAGTGCTAATGGGGATGACCGTGATCCTGGTTTTCGCGGACTTGGTAAAGCCTCTCACTTTCGCGTGAGTGCCCTGGAAAGGGGGATAATAGACCCGTGAGTGAATCTATTTCTCTTGGTATGCCCAGAAAAGGTCCTGAGCCGTTCCCGCGGCGCCCCACCCGCCTCATCCACGTGGGTGACGTGCCTATCGGTGGGGGCTCCCCGGTTGCCGTGCAGTCCATGACGACCACGAAAACCCATGACATTGGGGCCACACTGCAGCAGATAGCGGAGCTAACCGCTGCGGGTTGCGATATTGTGCGCGTGGCTTGCCCGACGGACAAGGATGCGGAAGCGCTGCCGATCATTGCCCGCCAGTCAACTATTCCAGTGATTGCGGACATTCACTTCCAGCCGCGGTATGTTTTTGCTGCCATTGAGGCCGGATGCGCTGCCGTCCGCGTAAACCCGGGGAATATTCGGCGTTTTGATGATCAGGTGGCTGGCATTACGAAGGCCGCAGCCGACGCGGGCGTTTCCCTACGTATCGGTGTGAATGCCGGTTCGTTGGACCGGCGCATGTACGAAAAGTACGGTGGCGTGACGCCCGAAGCCCTGGTCGAATCTGCGGTGTGGGAAGCGTCCCTGTTTGAGGAACACGACTTCCACGACTTCAAAATCTCGGTGAAGCACCACGACCCGCTGATCATGATCCGCACCTACGAACTGCTCAGCCAGGAAGGCGACTGGCCCCTGCACTTGGGGGTGACGGAGGCTGGACCCGCTTTCCAGGGCACCATCAAGTCCGCGACCGCCTTTGGTGCGCTGCTGCGTCAGGGGATTGGGGACACCATCCGGGTTTCCCTTTCCGCCCCACCCGTTGAAGAGGTGAAGGTAGGCAATGAGATCCTCATGTCCATGGGCTTGCGGGAACGTAAGTTGGACATTGTTTCCTGCCCGTCGTGCGGCCGGGCGCAAGTGGACGTGTTCTCTTTGGCGGAGGAAGTTACTGAAGGTTTGAAGGACGTGGAAGTGCCCTTGCGGGTTGCGGTCATGGGCTGCGTCGTGAACGGGCCCGGGGAAGCGCGGGAAGCCGACCTGGGGGTCGCGTCCGGAAACGGGAAGGGCCAGATCTTCATCAAAGGCAAGGTTGTGGAAACCGTGCCGGAAGACCAGATTGTTGAAACCTTGATCCGCTACTCCTACCAGGTGGCCGAAGAACTGGGGTTGTCAGAGGGCGACGGAGGGGTTGAGGTAATTGCGTAAAGGCACGAAACTGGCTGCGCTGACCGCAGCGGGCGTTGGGGCAGCAATCTACGCTGGGTTTCCCGCGCGGCGGGGGCTAACGAAAGCTCAGTCCCTGGTGTCTTACCCCGGCGACTTGGTGTACCCGATGGCCCAATACCAGGCTGACCGCGCGGTCCAGGTGTCTTCACCCCCGGAACTGGTTTGGCAGCAGATGCCTTACCTGAGGGACGAATACGAAGAGCTGCTGGGCGTGCCACTGGAGCTGGTGTTTGAAGAAGAGCCGGACGTCATTGTTTGGCGCACCGCTCACCCGGCACGCGACTCCGCTAAAGATGAGGACTATTTTGTTGCCTCCGTCGCGGTGAACCTGGAACCAGCCGCTGGCGGTGGCACTGACATCATGATCCGGGAACGGTACGCAACGGAAGGGGCGAAAGGGATTATCGCGTCCCGTGTCGCGTCCGCCGCATCCTGGTTCGTAATCCCCCGACGCCTGCGAGCGCTGTAAACCCAACTTTTATTACGGGAAGAAAGGCAGAGTGACCCGTGCTGCAATCCATGAACGAACTGTTTGTTCGAACGCTGCGGGAAGACCCGTCTGACGCGGAACTGTCCAGTCACAAGCTGCTGGTGCGTGCCGGTTACATTCGCCGTTCCGCCCCGGGTGTTTACACCTGGATGCCTTTGGGGCTGCGGGTGCAACGCAAGATTGAGCAGATTGTGCGTGAGGAGATGAACCGCGCCGGGGCCCAAGAAGTCTTGTTCTCCGCCCTGCAGCCGGCTGAGCCGTACCAGGCGACAGGCCGGTGGGATGACTACGGGCCAACTTTGTTCAGGTTGAAGGACCGGCGCGACGGTGACTACTTGCTGGCCCCAACGCACGAGGAAATGTTCGCCCTCCTAGCAAAAGAGGTCATCTCCTCCTACAAGGACCTGCCGCTGACCTTGTACCAGATTCAGGAGAAGTTCCGGGACGAGGCCCGCCCGCG
>CAYFVT010000047.1:0-10436 GCA_964346705.1 uncultured Actinomyces sp.
CCAATATCAATGCCCAACCCGACGTTTGTCATTCGTGCGTCCCTTCTCCGGTTTGTTGCTCTAGTCAGTTTCTTGCTGGCTGCTTGGCAGGGTGAGGACGTCTGCCCCGTCCTCTGTCACGGCAATGGTGTGCTCAAACTGGGCGGTCCGCTTCCCGTCCTTGGTGACGACTGTCCAGTTGTCGTCCCAAATTTCCCAGTCCACCCCGCCCAGGGTCAGCATTGGTTCGACCGTGAAAACCATGCCCTCTTCCATTATCTGGTCATGGCGCGGCGCCGCGTCGTAATGAGGGATGATCAGGCCAGAGTGGAAGGCTTCCCCCACCCCGTGACCCGTGTAATCGCGGACCACGCCCAGCCCGTGGCGTTTAGCGTAGGCCGAGATGACGCGGCCGATAACGTTGATGGGCCGGCCAGGTTTGATGGCTTTGATACCCCGCCACATGGCGGCCTCAGTGTGCTTGATCAACTCTTCCGATTCTGCGTCGGTTTCGCCGGCAACAAACATGGCGCACGTGTCACCGTGAACACCATCAAAGTAGGCGGTGACGTCAATGTTCACAATGTCGCCCTCTTCCAGGGGACGGTCGTCTGGGATGCCATGGCAAATGACTTCATTGATTGACGTGCAGCAGGACTTGGGGAACCCCATGTAACCCAAGGTTGACGGGTAGGCGCCCGCATCCACCAAATACTTGTGGATGGCGGCATCAATTTCGTCTCCCGTGACCCCGGGCTTCACCAGGGAACCCCCGTAGGCCAGGGCGTCGGCCGCTAAAGTGCCAGCAGTACGGATCCGTTCAATTACCTCGGGTGTTTTAACGTCGGAAGCTGTCACCACTTCGGGGCCCGAGTGGAACATGTATTCCGGTTTTTCAATGTGCGCTGGAACGGGCAGCATCGGTGAAACAATGCCCGCTTCTATCGGCTTGTGCGTCATAAACCCTAATTCTGTTTGAAGTTTTCACTGGTGGGGAACTGGCCCGCCACTACCGCCTCATGATAGCTGTGGGCGGCCTGCTGCAACTCAGCGCCTAATTCTGCGAAGCGGTGCACGAAAGAGGGCGTCCAATCCGTCATGCCCGCCATGTCCGACCACACCAGCACCTGCCCGTCACAGTCTGGGCCAGCCCCAATCCCAATGGTCGGGATCGAAAGTTCGCGCGTGATTTCTTCCGCCACGTCGGCTGGAACCATTTCTAGGACCAGGGCGAAGGCCCCCGCCTCCTGCAACGCTAGCGCGTCCGCAAGAAGCTTCTGGCGGGCATCCCCGCGGCCCTGCATGCGCGGGCCCCCAAGAGCATGCTCCGACTGGGGGGTGTAACCCAGGTGTCCCATGACCGCAATTCCAGCGTCCGTCAAAGTTTTCACGGTAGAGACCACGGGCCCCGCACCCTCAACTTTCACGGCTTGCGCCCCAGCCTGAATAAGCGTTTTGGCAGCGCGGAAGGCTTCGTCCTCGTCCACCTCATACGTTCCAAACGGAAGGTCCGCCACAATGAAAACCGTGTCAGTGGAGCGGGCGACAGATTCGGTGGCGCGCACCATGTCCGGAAGCGTCACCTGCAGGGTTCCTTGGTAGCCGAGCATCACGTTCCCGTAAGAGTCGCCCACCAGCAGCATGTCCACCCCGGCCCGCTCAAAAATGGGGGCAGTTAAAGAGTCGTAGGCGGTCAGCATGGACAGCTTCCGGCCGGCCGCATGAGCGGAAAGTAGGCGCGGAAGAGGTGTGCGCCTACCGCGGGCAATAGCACTCATGGAACCGACCTTTCCCTTAGCCACCACGACTGGACACCCGTATAGGGGTGCTCTCCTAATCTTCCCACACGACAGTTCGCTTGCGGCCGCCGCACGTCCACTTGGGGTGGGGTCAGCCACACATATCCCCAGCCCAAGCGGGCACTGGCTTCCCTATCGTCGCGCGGACACTAAAGTGGGGTCCGGCGAAAGCCGCGGACAACGCGCCTGCGGGCAACACTCCCGCGGCTAAGAACCTTGGAAGGACGTGCCATGCCCACACCGCTTGACCAGTTGAACGCTGAGTCAATGGATCCGACGGATCAGGCAGCAATTGAACAGTGGACCACAAGCGCGCTAGCACTAGTTGCAGCAGCTGACACGCTGGACCAGGTGCGGGCGGTCAAGATCGCCACGCTGGGGGACAAATCAGCCCTGACACTGGCTAACCGGCAGATTGGGCAGTTGGACCCATCCCAGCGGGCGAAGGCCGGGCAAACGCTTGGCGGGGCCCGCAAGCAAGTGACGCAGGCCCTGGAGTCTCAGGAGCAGGCGGCTCTGGCAGTTGCGGAGGCGCAGGCACTGGTAGCTGAGGGTGTTGACGTCACTCTGCCAACCAGGCGTGACCCAGTTGGGGCCCGCCACCCCCTGGAACTGCTGATTGAACAGATTGAAGACTTTTTCCTCTCCCTGGGCTGGCAGATCGGGGAAGGGCCGGAGTTGGAGCACGAGTGGTTCAACTTTGACGCCCTCAACTTTGATGCCGACCACCCTGCCCGCCAAATGCAGGACACGTTCTATGTTGACGGGACGACGGTTGGGGCGGAAACTGCGGGCGACGGGGCCCTAGTCCTGCGTACCCACACTTCCCCGGTGCAGGCCCGCGCCCTACTGGAAAAGGGCGTGCCCCTGTACTTGGCGGTCCCCGGCAAGGTTTTCCGCTCAGACGCGTTGGACGCCACGCACACGCCTGTCTTCCACCAGGTGGAAGGGTTGGCCGTCGACAAGGGCCTGACTATGGCTGACCTGAAGGGAACGTTGGACCACTTCGCGCAAGCCATGTTCGGCCCGGAAGCTAAAACGCGTCTGCGCCCATCCTTCTTCCCTTTCACGGAGCCAAGTGCCGAAATGGACTTGTGGTTCCCCCAGAAAAAGGGCGGGGCCGGGTGGATTGAGTGGGGTGGTTGCGGCATGGTGAACCCGAAAGTGCTGGTCGCTTGCGGGATTGATCCGGAGGAGTACACGGGGTTCGCGTTCGGCATGGGCCTGGAGCGCACCGTGATGCTGCAGCACGGGATTGCGGATATGCACGACATTGTGGAGGGCGACGCGCGGTTCTCCCGCCAGTTCGGCCTGTTCGGAAAGGGAGCCTGAAGTGCCTTACGTTTCACTGTCCTGGCTGGGTCAGCACGTTGAACTGCCAGAGGATGCAACCATTGAGAAGGTCGCGGAAGACCTGGTGCGGGTGGGGTTAGAGGAAGAAGAGATCCTGCCCGCCGCGGTCACGGGGCCCCTCGTCGCGGGCAAGGTGCTGTCCTACGTGGTTGAGGAGCACAGTAACGGCAAGTCCGTCCGCTACTGCCGGGTTGACGTGGGCGAACACAACGACCCGGCCGGGCAGGGCGCGGAGCCAGCCGACATTCCTAGCCGCGGCATTGTTTGCGGGGCGCATAACTTTGAGGTGGGGGACACGGTCGTCGTTTCGCTGCCCGGCACCGTGTTGCCTGGTCCTTTCCCTATTTCATCCCGCAAGACCTACGGGCACGTGTCCGACGGGATGATCGTTTCCGAACAGGAGTTGGGGCTGGGAGAGGATCACGACGGGATCATCGTCCTCGACAAAACCATTGCCGAGGGCGACTTGCCGGCCCCCGGGGAGAGCATGATTACGCCCCTGGGGTTGGGGGAGAAGGTCCTGGAAGTAAACGTCACGCCCGACCGTGGCTACTGCTTCGCGGTGCGGGGTTTAGCCCGTGAATACTCCCTGTCCACCGGCGCTGAGTTCACTGACCCGGGCTTGCCGGACGCGTTGACGGCCCCACTGCCGAAGAGTGACGAAGGCGCCTTCACCGTTGAGGTTCCCGCGGACTCCACCCTGGAGGGGCGGGTTGCCTGCGATCGTTTCGTAACGCGCATTGTGCGCGGGTTGGACCCGAAGGCGCAGACCCCAGCGTGGATGAAGCACTTCCTGGAGCAGGCGGGCATGCGGCCCATTTCCCTGCCCGTCGACGTCACCAACTACGTGATGCTGGACTTGGGGCAGCCGCTGCACGCCTACGACCTGCGGGCGGTGGCACAGCCGTTCGTGGTTCGCCGGGCTGAAGAGGGCGAACCGTTCACCACCCTGGATGGGCAGGAACGGGCCCTCAGCGGTGAAGACCTGGTCATTTCCGACTCACCGGACGGCGCGGCCGGCAGTCGGATCGTCGGCTTGGCCGGCGTGATGGGCGGCTTGGAGTCAGAAGTTGAAGCGGACACCACTGATGTCGTCATCGAAGCCGCCCATTTTGACGCTGTTTCAATTGCCCGGACGGCCCGGCGCCACCGGCTCTATTCGGAAGCATCCAAACGGTTCGAACGCGGGGTGGACCCGCTGCTGGCGCCCGTGGCTGCGGCCCGCGTCGCGGAGCTGCTAGCCGAATACGGCGGCGGAACCATTGATGCGACCGGTTTTGACTTGAACACGGTCCAGCCCCTGCCCGCAGTGACTATGCGCTTGAGTGAGCCGGAGCGCCTGACCGGTGTCGCTTACGGCCAAGACCGGATTGTGGAGCTCTTGGAATCCGTCGGCTGCCAGGTGACAGTCCAAGAGGAGACCGTGAGGGCCCAGCCCCCATCTTGGCGCCCGGACTTGGTTGGCCCTGCGCACCTGGTTGAGGAAATTGCGCGGCTTGATGGCTACGACCAGATCCCGTCAACGCTGCCGGCCGCCGTTGGGGGAGCGTCCCTGTCGACCGAGCAGAAGGTGCGCCGCCGCACGGCGGACACACTGGCTCAAGACGGGTTTGTGGAAGTGAAGTCCTACCCGTTCGTTGGTGGCGTTCACGACCGGATGCGCTTGCCCGCGGATGATCCGCGGCGGGACGCGGTCCGCCTGCAGAACCCGCTGGCTGACGATGCGCCGCTGCTGCGCACCTCACTGCTTGATTCCCTGCTGGCGACTGCGGAGCGGAACACCGCCCGCGGGGTTACCCCGGTTGCTTTGTTCGAGGTCGGTCAGGTCACGCTTCCCGCAGGCACCCAGCCCGCGGAAATCATTGGTGTGGAAGAAGCGCCGTCCGCTGACGAGCTGGCCACCCTGCTGGCGGGAGTCCCCGACCAACCGTGGCATGTCGCTGGGGTTGCGGGTGGCACTTACGCGCCCCGCGCCGCCGAAGAATTGTTGGCGGGCAGCCCCGCACCTCTGGCGTGGGGTTGGGCGGACGCGATTGAGGCCGCGCGCGCTTTGGGCGCGGCCAACGGACTGCGGGTAGAGGCCAGCCGGACCTGGCTGCCCCCAGACACCCCGAAACTGCGGGGCGCCCCAGATCCGGCCCCTGTCGCGGATCCCGAGCAGGCCGCGCCGTTCCACCCGGGCCGTTGCGCCACACTGTTTGTTCGGGCCGGCCGCGGCTTCGAAGTGATTGGCCATGCGGGTGAGCTGCACCCGCGGGTAGTGGAAGAGTTCGGCCTGCCTAAGCGCAGCGCGGCATTCGAGGTCGACCTGGAGCAGGTCAGTGCCCTGGTGAAGGACACCCCCATCCAGGTCAAACCCGTGTCCACCTATCCGCCTGTGAAGGAAGATTTAGCAATCGTCGTGGCACGTACCGTGCCGGCTGCCAAGGTGGAGATGGTGATCCGCCGTGCGGGTGCGCCTCTGCTAGAGGACCTGGTCCTGTTTGACGTTTATCAGGGTGAGCAGATACCGGAAGGCTCCAGGTCCTTGGCTTACGGGCTTACACTGCGGGCGAAAGACAAGACCCTGACGGGAGCGGAAGTTGCCGCGACCCGGAAGAAGATCGTCGCCCAGTTAGAGAAGACGCTGGGTGCCACCATTCGGAGTAAGTGAGTTTCCCCGCCTAGAGTCCGCCCCCAAAACACCGCTTAGGCTAATTATGCAGACCTGTGTATGATTATGCGGTGTTGGAGGGAGGGGCCGTGACAGATTCCGTTTTGCAAACCAAAGCAGCCCGCTTGGAGGCAATTCTGCAGATCATAAGGGACCAGCCTGTTAGCTCACAGAAGCAGTTGCAGCGCGCGTTGGCGGCCCGGGGAATCGACACGGGGCAAACCACACTGTCCAGGGACCTGACGGAACTGCGGGCAACCAAGGTGAAAACGACCTCGGGCATCGCCGTTTATTCGGTGCCGGACGAGGACGGGCGCCACAGCGCCAACCCGGACCCTGATAATGCTCGATTGGCCCGCTGGTGTCAGGACCTGTTGGTCGGGGCGGCTGCAGCGGAGAACCTGCTGGTTGTTCGCACCCCTGCGGGGGCAGCGAACCTGCTTGGAGCCGCGATCGACGGGTCTCACTTGGAGGGCGCTTTGGGCACCATAGCGGGGGATGACACCATTCTGGTCATCTGCGACGGGGTTGAAGACGCTCACCGGGTTAGGGACCTGCTGGTCGGCCTGGCGGCAGGTGAGGACTAACCCCCAGTGACACATACTTGGGCGGGAAACGCCTGCGAAGAAGCTGAAAATCAGATTGCAGACACACTGCAGACAATGAGCAAAGGACTAACGAAATGAGTGGCGACACGAACCGGGTTGTCTTGGCCTACTCCGGTGGGTTGGACACTTCCGTGGCGATCGGGTGGATCAAAGAAATGACGGGCGCTGACGTGATCGCGGTTGCGGTTGACGTCGGTCAAGGCGGGGAGGACCTGGAGGTTATCCGCCAGCGCGCCCTGGACTGCGGGGCTGTTGACGCCTACATTGCTGACGCCCGGGACGAGTTCGCGAACGAGTACGCGATGCCCGCCCTGCGTGCCAACGGTATTTACCAGGGCTCATACCCGCTGGTTTCCGCCCTTTCCCGCCCCCTGATCGCCAAACACTTGGTGAAGGCAGCCCGCCAATTTGGGGCGAAAACCGTGTCCCACGGGTCTACCGGTAAAGGTAACGACCAAGTACGGTTCGAAGTTTCCATTAGCTCTATCGCACCTGACCTGGAGATTGTTGCCCCAGTGCGGGACTTGGCGCTGACCAGGGATGTTGCAATCGAGTACGCGGAAAAACATAACCTGCCGATTGAGACCACGAAGAACAACCCGTTCTCCATTGACCAGAACTTGTGGGGTCGGGCAATTGAGACCGGCTTCCTGGAAGACATTTGGAACGCCCCCACCAAGGACGTTTACAGCTACACGGATGACCCCACCTATCCGCCGCTGCCCGATGAACTGATCATCACTTTTGAGAAGGGGATTCCCGTTGCTATCGACGGGCGCCCTGTCACCCCGCTGCAAGCGATCGAAGAACTGAACCGCCGTGCTGGGGCCCAGGGCATTGGGCGGATTGACATTGTTGAAGACCGTTTGGTCGGAATCAAGTCGCGTGAAATCTACGAAACCCCGGGTGCCAGCGCGCTCATTGCTGCGCACCAGGAATTGGAGAACGTGACCATTGAACGCGAGCAGGCCCGTTTCAAGAAGCGGGTTGAGGAACGCTGGGCGGAACTGGTTTACGACGGCCAGTGGTTCTCACCCCTCAAACGTTCTCTGGATGTCTTCATTGATGACACGCAGCAGTACGTTTCCGGGGATGTTCGCATGGTATTGCATGGGGGCCGGGCCACGGTGACGGGGCGCCGCTCTGACAGCTCCCTGTACGACTTCGGCTTGGCCACCTACGACACGGGGGACACGTTCGACCAGTCACACGCGAAGGGCTTCATTGAACTGTTCGGGCTGTCCTCCAAGCAGGCGGCCGCGCGTGACGCCAGGTTCGGACAAGGCATCACCCTGTGAGTCAGCCAGACGCACCCAAGCAAGATGCGTCCAGCGGCGGCCTGTGGGGCGGCCGGTTCCGTTCCGGTCCCGCGGACGCCCTGGCGCACCTGAGCGTCTCCACCCACTTTGACTGGCGCCTTGCCGGGGATGACATTGCGGGTTCCCGCGCTCACGCCCGCGCCCTAGCCCAAGTTGGGCTGCTAACAGCCCAGCAATTGGACGGAATGCTGTCCGCCCTCGACCAATTAGAGGCAGACGTAAACGCGGGCACATTCCAACCGAGGTTGGAGGACGAGGACGTTCACACCGCCCTGGAACGCGGCCTCATCGAACGCGCTGGCGCTGACCTGGGGGGACGTCTTCGGGCCGGACGGTCACGGAATGACCAAATCGCAACCTTGACGCGGCGCTACCTGCGGCGGGAAGCGAGGCTGATAGCGGAGCAAACGCTGGCGGTCGTGCAGGCGCTGCTGGACCAAGCGGAAGCGGCGGGCGAGGCGATCATGCCAGGCAGGACGCACCTGCAACACGCTCAACCCGTGCTTGTCGCGCACCATTTGCTGGCGCACGCGTGGGCGCTGCTGCGGGACGTTGAACGCCTGCAGGACTGGGAGAAGCGCGCTGACGTCTCTGCGTACGGCGGTGGCGCGTTGGCGGGGAACACTCTGGGGCTGGACTCGCAGCAGATTGCCGCTGAACTCGGGTTTTCCCAGGTGGCGCCAAACTCAATCGATGCGACAGCCGGACGCGACGTGGTCGCCGAACTGGCCTTCGTTTTGGCGCTGATCGGCGTTGACCTGTCCAGCCTGGCGGAGGAAATCATTATTTGGAACACGGTGGAGTTCGGTTACGTCACCCTTGACGACGCGTACTCCACCGGGTCTTCCATCATGCCGCAGAAGAAGAATCCTGACATTGCTGAGCTCGCCAGAGGTAAAGCGGGGCGCCTGATTGGGGATCTGACCGGGCTGCTGGCGACCCTGAAGGGCCTGCCTTTGGCGTATAACCGTGACTTGCAAGAGGATAAGGAACCGGTTTTTGACGCCCTCGACAATCTAAATTTGCTGCTGCCAGCCTTCGCGGGAATGGTGGCGACAATGCAGTTTGACTACGGGCGCATGGCTCACTTGGCTCCGCGCGGGTTCTCCCTGGCAACGGACGTAGCCGAATGGCTGGTGCGTGCCGGCGTTCCCTTCCGGGAGGCGCACGAGGTCGCAGGCGCCGCTGTGACTTACTGCGAGGATAAGGACATTGAGCTGTTTGATTTGGGGGAGGACGACTTGCCCCAGATCTCCCCCCACCTGACTGCGGAAGTCTTGCAGGTGCTGTCTGCTGAAGGGTCAGTGGCGGCCCGCGACGGCATTGGGGGCACGGCCCCGGCGAGGGTAGCCGAGCAGATGGTGCAGGCTAAGGCAGCAACCGCGCAGGCGCTAGAGTGGGCGGAAACCGGCCGGACAAATATGAAGGAGAACCAGGGTTGAGCGACGTCATAGAAGAACTGCAGTGGCGGGGCCTGATCGAGCAGCACACGGACATCGACGCTCTTGGGGAAGCATTCCAGGCTGGGCCGGTCACCTTCTATTGCGGTTTTGATCCGACGGCCCCTTCCCTGCACCACGGGCACCTAGTGCAACTGATGCTGATGCGCCACCTGCAGTTGGCTGGCCACAATCCCCTGGCTTTGGTTGGGGGCGCCACGGGTCTGATTGGTGACCCGCGGGATGTGGGGGAACGCAGCCTGCAATCCACTGAGGTAATTGAAGACTGGGTGGGGAAACTACGCGCACAAATTGAGCGTTTCCTTGACTTTGAGTCCGACAACCCAGCAACCATGGTGAACAATCTGGACTGGACCAGTGAACTGTCAGCCATCGACTTCCTGCGTGAAGTCGGTAAGTACTTCCGGTTGGGGCCCATGCTGGCGAAAGACGTGGTGGCGCGCAGGCTTGCCTCGGATGAGGGTATTTCCTACACGGAGTTCTCCTACCAGATCCTGCAAGCCAACGACTTCCTGGAGCTGAACAAACGCTACGGCTGCACCCTGCAGACTGGGGGCAACGACCAGTGGGGCAACCTGATTGGCGGGGTTGACTACATCCGGCGGAACACCGGCGAATCCGTGCACGTCATGACAACGCCGGTTATCACTAAGGCTGATGGGACCAAGTTCGGTAAGTCAACGGGCGGGGCCATCTGGCTGGATCCGACCATGATGAGCCCGTACGACTTCTACCAGTTCTGGTTGCAGACGGCTGACGAGGACGTGGTGAAGATGCTGAAGGTCTTCACGTTCCTGACTCAAGAGGAGATCGCGGAACTGGCGCAGGACGTGGAGGAAGCGCCCCACCTGCGTAAAGCACAGAAAGCGCTGGCAGCGCAGGTCACCACTTTGGTGCATGGCGAAGCCGAGCTGGACCGCGTGCTAGCTGCGACTGACGCCCTGTGGGGGCGCGGGGACGTGTGGGCAACCGACGGCTCCACTCTGGCGTCGGCGGCGGAGAACCTGCCGCGCGCTGAGGTTGTGCTTGGCGAATCCACCGTTCTTGACGCCGCTATTGGCTCCGGGCTGGCGACGGGCAAAAAAGATGGACGCAGGCTGATTGGCTCTAACGGTTTGGCTGTGAACAACCAGAAGGTGGCGGACCCGGAGCAGGTTCTGACCGAAGAGGACGTACTGCCAGGCGGGTTCGTCCTGTTGCGTAAGGGCCGGCGCACCTTGGCGGCCGCCTGGCCCCAGGAGTCCGGCAGCTAGGAAGGGCAGCCG
>CAYFVT010000048.1:0-6674 GCA_964346705.1 uncultured Actinomyces sp.
CCCATCCAAACGCTTGTCAATCCCATCCAGGCGCTTGTCCACCGCGTCAAATCTCGCGTCAATAGCGGCGAATTTTTGGTCCACTGAAGCGAAGCCCCGCTTCAGTTCACCGTGGAACTCTTCGCGCATTTCTTTGCGGAAACCACTTAGCATTAACGAATTTGCCGTCACGACACCAAGAACTGCCGCCACTACCCCAGCGACGGTCGTAATAATCTCCCAACTCACAGTCAGCACCCTCCCAGTATCCCCAACAAGCCCAGCCTTGTCATCAGTCAGTCTGCGCCCAAATGCAACACCAGCAAGCGCCCAGCTCCCCCAACTGTGGAAAGTACTGCCTGTGGAAAGGGGTGACTGCGTACAAGGGTGACTGCGGCTAGGGACGCTGAACGACCACCAGTTCATCGCGGGCCCGGGTCATGGCCACGTAGACAAGGGACCGCTCTTTAGCTTCACGTTCTTGCGGGTCCCAGTCGAACTTGAGCGGCTCCACAAGAAGGGCTACGCGCGTGAATTCGAGTCCCTTCGCCCGGTGCATCGTCATCACCTGCACGGGCGCATCCGCTGCCCCTCCGGCGTCACGCGCTACAACCCGGGCGGGGACACCCGCCGCGACCAACGCTTCAGCCAACCGGTCAACGGTTGCCCGGTAAGGTGCCAGGACACCAATACCTTCCGCCTGAGCATCTGATTCCAGCCACTGTTTCGTGTGCTTCACAATTGCCACCACCGCCTCAGCGGGTGAGGCGACTTCCACCTCAACGGGTTCCGGCCCCTGCCGCGCGGAACGGTACTTCAAGGGCTCAACCGGCTCCCCCTCCAGCTCCAGGTAGGTTTGGCCCTCCAGCGCCCGGACAGCCCGCGCCAGGTTCTGGGCTGTGGTCCGGTAGTTCAACGTCAGCCGGCGCGACCGGCCGCGAATGTTAACCCCGAAATGGCTGAGCACCAGTTGGCGCCCATAAATGCGTTGCTCCGGGTCTTCCGCAATGAACATGTCGTCCGGCCCCTGCCGAACCAGGCCGCGCAAGAACTGCCACTGGACGGCGGACAGGTCCTGGCCCTCATCCACCAGCAGGTGATCCGCATAGTAGGGGTCGCCCTGCTCAATCCGACGCCGCATCAGTGCGGCCGCCACTGCAGCAACCTCCGCGTGCGACAGTCCCCCCGTAACCTGAGCTTCCCGCCGGTAAGCCTGCACAACCTTCCACACTTCCGTGCGCCGCTTCCGGTTCAAAGCGATCCCGCGCCCAGGCCGGCGGGCACGCAAATAGCTGCGCAGGTCTTTTATTTGGCCGGGTAGCACCACCTGGTCGTATTCGGCTTGCAGGAACCCAGGATGCAGGTAGGGGGCTGCACTGTCTAACCCGCTTGCAGCCACGGCACCCGCCCACTTCGGGTGCGTGACTGCAAGAGCGTTCGGGCGTACCTCTCCCAATACGTCTTTCATGGCCGTATCCAGGCGCGCCCGGTTCCCCCGCTCAATAGCATTCCGCAGGGCGCGCGATGCCAGCGCATCGACCCCCGCAACGCTCACCCCGGGTTCCCCCATTTGGGCCATGTCAATTTCGGGGTCCAGGAACTGCAGTTGCTGATTCAAACCTTCCGCAAGGGTCCGCGTGTAAGTAGTCAGAATGATCTTCGCCTGCGGGTCCTGCTTCGCTAAGCGCGCGGCGCGGTGCAGTAAGACAACGGTTTTGCCGGTGCCCGCCGCACCCGACAAACGGAAGGCCCCGTTCGTTTTCGCTGTCACGTACTTGCGTTGCTCCGGGTGCAGGAAGCGGCGCCACTGACCAAACGACCCGGATTCAATGATGGCGCGTAGTTCGTCCTCGCCCTCCACAAACGTGTACTCAGACTGGCCCAAGTCAGTCTTCAGGGCAGCAAGTAGTTCCTCATCCGTAGCCTGAGTGTCGGCTGGCGCGACAGGGGCAGAGGCAGGCTTGCGACTCGCCTGCAAGGAGAGCTGCTCCAGGATCTCTTCCTTCGTGTCCCCCACCGCTAACTGCAGCAAAACGTGCTGCACCCAGCCGCTTGTTTCTTCCGCATATCTCAGCAGGTCGTCCCCGCTTTGCGCGGTCATGGCCCGCTTGGCGACGTCCTGGGGCAGTCCGAACGTCTCATACAAACTGGCGGCCGAATACTGGTAACTGCCAAGCCAGGAATAGCCCAAGTTAGCGTCCGCCGCGTAAATCGCATCCAAGTTCGCGTCCGCGGGGACGGACGGCGACACAGACGTTTCGGCGGCCTGCGTTACTTCCCTGATGATGAATTGGCCGTTAATTGGGTTGGTTTCCGCCCGGATGGTGGCAGCAATCCGGTTGCCCTCGTCGTGCGGCCACACCCCGTGCACCAAGTAAACCGGGTCATCCCCGCCTTGCAATTGGATGAGGACGGCCCGCAAATCATCGTTGACCCGACCCGTTTTCACCCGCTTGTCGGCCGCCCCTTTCAATGTTTTGATCCGCAGACCGGGCGAGGTCGGGTCGTTGGTTAGCTTCTGCAGGAAACTCCAGGCAGCCTGCCGGTCGGGCCCATGCACCGTGCTGACAGCGTCTTTCCCCATCACTATTTGCGCCATGCTCTCCCTTTCGCGCTCTCCCCTTCGACCCTAGCCACGCCCGCGCCGCTAATGGACTGCGCTGGCGTTCAACTGTGCCACCAGCGTCTTGCTTGCCGGGTCAACCACCGTCCACCCAGCCCCCTCCAGTTCCTGCCGTTCTTCCGCGGTCATGTCGGGGCTTAGCAGCGCCACTTTCTGTCCCGGCCAAGCAACATCAACCGGCAGGCCCTCTTCTGTTTCCGCACCTAATTCCGGCAGGTCGCCAATGCCGGAAAGGGCCAGAGTGGTCAGAAGCTGCCGCTCCTGGCCATCAATGGCCTGGTCAACCAGTTCCTGCCACGCGTCAGGCATACCCAGGGCGAGGGCGACCCCGTCCTGCGCTAAGCCACCCGCGGCTGTTACTTCACCTGCCCGGACTGCTTCCTCCGCTTCCTTCAGGGCTAGCTCCCGGGCTGCCCGCGCGGCTTCGGCAAGGCTCACGGTTGTTACCAGGGTTGGTTGGTCGCGGAAAATGAGAGCGTTCGCAACCCGCAGGTACGCGCGCCACACGTCCGCACTGGGAAGATGCCCGGCCCGGTCATCAATCATCAGGGCCATTGCGGTCACATTGTGTGCGGTGGGGACCTGTTGGAACGCAGCAGACCAGCCGGTCCCCAACCACACCACCGGGCCGGAAGTGGCAGGGGAGAGTGCGCCAGTGTTCCCGTCTTGCTCGGCAAGCAGCAGCCGCGCGCCTGTCTCAGCTAGCCGCTCGGTCGCATCCACACCGTCCATGACAACCTCACCCGGAAGCGGCTGCCTTGGTGCAGCGCCCCACGCTGAAAAGGCGAAGGGAATTCCGCGTGCCGCAGCCCGAATGTCAACAATCTCTGGCGCAGTAATCCAGCGGACCAACCAGTCGACCGGGTTTATCCCCTGCCTAGCAAACGCACGAGGCGTGCTAGACAACGCGGGCGCGGCTTGGAGCCGCTTCAGGATCTGATCCGGAATGAAAGGTTCCTGGGCCTCCTGTTTTCCGGCCAGCTCCACGTCCCGCATGGTCACCGATAAGACGCCCATGGGTGCGCCCGCGGCGCCGTCCCGCAACTCCTGCCTCTTTTGTGCATCGTCAGCCAACCGGTTGTGCGCTTCCGTGGCGTGGAACTGATGCCCATCCGTGTAAATAGCAACCCGCGGAATATTCGGGTCCGTGCACTCCAAAACAAAGTCAGGCCGGGTCCGCCCCACATCCACCTGAGACTTCAGCGACCAGCGGCGCCCCCCAGACGCTTCACCCGGCAAAGTGATAGTCAGCGTGGGCAGGCCCTGCTCCAAGTGTTCAACCACCCGGGCTTCCACGGCCTGCAACCGTTCCTGTAAGACTTTCCGGAACCGGTGCTCCAACACGCTCTCCGGTGAAGAGGGGGCCGGGATGGCGCCCTCCTCCACCTGCCAGTGGGCGGGATCTGGCTCCGAATTACTCTCAGGCAGTCGCAGTAGTTCCCCCAAATGTTTTTCAGCCGCAGCGCGGGAAACCCAAGGA
This sequence comes from uncultured Actinomyces sp., assembly GCA_964346705.1. Lineage (GTDB taxonomy): Bacteria > Actinomycetota > Actinomycetes > Actinomycetales > Actinomycetaceae > Scrofimicrobium. Next base: position 4,083 of record CAYFVT010000048.1, read on the forward strand.
ACCTGCCGGCCCGGCGCGTAAGGCAGCAGACACTTATCGCACGCCTGCCTAGGGTCATTCCGACATTCACATTCGGCAACCACCCGCCACGCTTCAGCCAGGATCCGGTGCAACTGGTCAGGACGGGCCCAGTCCGTCAAATACCCGGTCCCACCCGGAATCCGGTCGTGCAAAACTATTGCCGGACGCACGCCGCCACCCTGCGGGTCGGGCACCTGCGCGGTCACAATCCGTAAATGTTCGGCCTCCCCGCCCAGCACTTCCCGGAAGCCAACACTGAGGGCCGCCATCAAAGACGGCACCGCGTAAGAGTCCGCTAGCGCCACCGTTTCCGGCAAATACAAAACCAGAGCCTGGGTGTCCAGGGAGTGGCTGAGGGCAATCTTTCGCTCTTTAGTTTCCAGACTGGTCCTGTATTGACACCACGGGCGGTGCTGCCAGCCTGACAGCAGGCCGCGTTGCCTCTGGTCGGCCCGCTGCAGTTTCCCGCATCCCTCACACACTGTGAACAGCCCAGCCGAATGTTCCCGCCCTGCAAGCGCCAACGAATCGCCTTGTCCCGCGCGCCCCAAGTTCAAGCGGCGAATAGTTGCCTGCCGGTAGTAGCCCCACCCCAAGCCGGCGGCCCGCTCCGCCCACAAGCCCAGGCAGTGGTCCGGGTCCAGGTCAACGCCCAAAGACTCATCAAACCGGAAGGCGACCCTGTCGTCATGCCGGTCACTGATGGCGGACTCATCCCGGCGCACTTCAGCGGTTGCCCGGCGTAGTTCAACCACTTCCACCTGCTGGCCCACGTCCGCGATACCTCCGGACCCGCACCGGGGACAGGACGCGGGCAGCACGCCCCCCGCATCATCGGTGTCCACCCCGTAGCCGCACTGGTCGCACAGCGCCCACCTGCGCACCTCCTCCGCTTCCGCGCCTAAGTCCACCGCGTCAATTTCTATTTCTAACCCGCGGGTGTAGAACTTGGCGCCCGGAGCGAACTCACTCAAAGCCAAGGCGGAGGGACGCGACACTTCAATGCTCTCCGTGTCGCTCTGCCCTGTTTCCGGGTCCCGCTGAGAAACGCCAACACCAAGCGTTGTCGTGTTGTCTAGCAGCGTGTAGTTGGGTAGCAGTCCGGCTTCTTCCAGTACCCCGATCCAGAATTTGCCTTGCAGGCCAGCCCGACGCCCGCGGGCGAGGCGCAAATTCGCTTGCGCGGAGCGGAGGGCCCGCCGGTCCTCATCTGTCGCGGTTGGCGCTTCTGCTTGCCGTTGCAGTTCCGGCTCAGCCTTGTCCAGTTCCGTGATCCGGTAGCCCAGGGCTTCCACTTCCGCCTTCCACCGCGCAGATGCTTCGGCCACTTCCAGGGCGAAGGCACTGCTTCCCGGACCGTCAAGTGCCGTCACCCAGGCATCCAGCATGTCGAAAGATTCAGGTCCGACCCCGGCGAAGGCGCCCTCGAACTGGGAGAACACCTCCCCCTTCCCCTCGGCCACCTGGATTACCTGCCCCAGAATGGAATGCTCGGCAACGCTTGCCATCACTTCGGGCGCTGTCCGCGGGTGGGGCCGGTGGGGGTCACGGGCGAAGGAGTCGAAAATGGCGGCCGTGAACTGGCGGCGCAGGATCTCTTCAGCGCTCAGGTAGGTGCTGGGTGGCTGCACCTGGCCCTCTATCACTGTCAGGGGATTAGCGACCCGGGGCAGGTCGCGGCCCCGCCCCCTCCCATACGTCACCGCAAGCGCATTCCCGTTCAGCCGCCCGGCGCGGCCGACCCGCTGCGTGTAGGAAGCAACCGTGCGGGGCAGTGAAGACAGGTAAACGGCGGACAGGTCCCCAATATCGATACCCATCTCCAGGGTTGGTGTTGCAACCAGCACGTTGGGACTAGACGGGTCGGTGCCTCCCGCCTTGAACTGGTCTTCGTATGCGACCCGCACCTCATCATCCAAAACACCGGTGTGTTCGCGGGCTATCACGCGGCGCATGGAGGCACCCCGATACATGCGCCTGTAAAAACCCTCCGCAGTTTCTTTGGCCCGCAAGCGGCCCGCGCACCGCACCGACAGACAAGGCGCGCCCTGTAGTGCCGTCACAGTTTCGGCTGCGCCGGGGACGAGGGCGGAGCACACGTCACATTCCAGCATGCCCCGCCCCGCATGCAGGTCCTCCACGTCTACCGGGCGGATGACTATCGACTGTGCGGGTAGAGAGAACACTTCGCCCCCACTAACCGTGTGAGTCCCCGCCAGGATCCCTTCAGCAGCAAGCCCCTTCAACAGTTCCCCTGCAAGCCGGCCCCCATCACGGGCCGGGACGCCCAGCAGTTTCCCGCTCCACTTCGAATACCAGGAAGTGGGGTGGGTGACCGGCTCCAACTCCCCCCTACCTGCCGCGGCACCAACCCTGGGGAATGTGGGTGCAGATCGGCCCGCAGGGAAGGCGGGCATCCCTTCCGACCGTTTCCGCCCACCCCAAATGTGGTAACGCTTCCCATCCTGCTTCTGGTATTCCTCCAACCACGAATGCCGAATACCCCCCTGAGTGCGGATCCGCTCCAAGACCCCCCGCACCCATGCCACGCGCTTGCGGCGGGCCTCATCC
>CAYFVT010000048.1:6774-10093 GCA_964346705.1 uncultured Actinomyces sp.
TCCAGGGAGCCTTGCCACCCGGCCCGCTCAATGGCGCGCTGGGCGATTTGGTCCAGCAGCGCGTCTTCGCCCGCGTCAACGTAAGCAGAGGCTGTCCCGGTCAGTTCCAAGGTTCGGCCGACCGTGGAGAACGTGCCGAATTCAAGCGCCGCGTCAAACAACAGCCGCCGCCGGACACGTTCCCGAGCCCTGCGCCGCGCTGTCGCGTCCCGGCCCTTCCCGTCCCAAAAGGCTTTGAAGGACGCCCAATCAGCCACGTCCGGTGGCAGCAGGCGGTAACGCTTGTTCGGATCATCACCCGCCAACGCCAAGGCGTTGTCCACCAGGTCGTCCAGTGACCGCTCTTCGCCATCCAGAGCTTCGGTCAGGATGGAACGCAGGGCCAGGGCGTGGGCGCGGGCCTGAATGAAACCAGCCCGGTGTGCAGCGTCCTGCACGGAGTCCGCGAACACCAGTGCTCGCTTCTCCCCACTGTCCAAGTTTTGCGCCCCAAACAATGTTGACAGCGACACGGACACCAGGGTCGCTATCCGGCTGCCCAGGAACCGGATGCCATCCTTGTACCCGCAGGCGGGGCACACTTCCTCTTCGTTCTCTTTGTCCGCATCCGGACCAACGTTCATCAGGACCGGCAGCGTCCACCCGTCCCTGTAGTCCTCACCATCAACATTTGGCAGTGAGGCGTCGAAACTGCGGCTCCGAGTGTTCCACCAGGCCAGGCCATCAACCTCATTGCCTTGCAGGGCCATGTCCCCTTCACGCGGGGCGTAGATCAGGGACCTGTTCCGCCCCTCTTTCCGGACCGCGTTTCGCCGAATGTCGTCATCATCCAACGCTTGGGATTCCCCGACGGGGGCCAGGGACACTTCCCACCCTGACCGCCCGCACCGCCTGCAGTAAATCGCTGGGAACGAGGGCCGCACGTCTCCCGTTTCCCCATCATCCTCTAAAGCTGGGTCATCCGCCCAAGAAAACAGCGGCACCGCTTCCGCGGACCGGTCAATCCGGGACAGTTCCCGCAACCAGTAGTGCACCTGGGTTGAAGCGAACCCGCGCCCCAACCCCGCCCGCACATGCCCCACGGAGGACAGGAGCCCCCGGTAGAAGGTTTCCCAATCCGCTTTCCTGTGCCGCCACATTCGGCCCCGCGTCTGCGAAGGGGCCAAGAACATTTCCGGCAAATCCCGCAAGTCCGTGGCCGTCCCAGTTGTGGCCAGCAGCTCCTGCACCACGGGGCTAGCCCGCAAGATCAGTCCCTGCACTTCCGGGTCGGCGACCAGCTCCTCAAAGTCAGCCGCAGTCAGTCCTTCACCGCGGACCAGGACTCTGGCCGTCAGCCGCGCCAATTCGGCAGCGACCGGCCGGTCCCCCATCCCCCGCACCTGCTCCGCATAAGCCGGCCCATCAATGTCCTCCAGCGCCACGGGAGCCAAACCCAGCTCGGCCAGGGCAGCGCCTGCATCCCCCACCCAGTCGGCCAGGGACATCCGGGTTTCACCAATCAGTGAGTCTTCTGAGAACGGCTCGCCAAAAACGGTTTCCGCGAAGTGGCGCATCTTCTCACTGTTGTCCCCACCCAGGGTTGCCGAGGTCGCCACCGGCGTCACCCGACCCAATGGCCGCGTCCACCGCTCCGGATCGTCCCCCTCAGTCGAGTAGTGCCGCAGCGCCATGCCCAACCGCCGCAGCAGCATGGCCACATCCGTGCCCTGCGCCCCGTCGTAGGTGTGGAACTCATCCAACACCAGATACTGCAAAGTGTCGGCTGACAGTTTCCACAACCGCTGGTCTTCGGCCCGCAGCAGCAACTGGTCCAGCATCTTGTAGTTAGTCAGCAGAATGTCGGGCGGATCCTCCCTCATCACGTACCGGTCGGTGATCAGCCCTTCCTCCGTCACCAGGGTCCGGGTGGCGCCCTTCTGCCCCGTGTAAACCCCAGCCCGCACGCCCCGCAACTCCGGCCTGGAGGTGATCAGTTTCGCCAGCCGCTGCGCCTGGTCGTTAGCCAACGCATTCATCGGATACAGAATCAGCGCCTTGATGCCCGCCTGTCCGGCCTGCTTCGCCCGGAGGACGTGATCCAGAATCGGGTACAGGAACGCTTCCGTCTTCCCCGAACCCGTTCCCGTCGTCACCAGAGTCGGCTGCGGCCGCACGAACCGGCCCCCATCATTGGAGGTCAACCGCCGGAATGCTGCAGCCTGATGCCCGTAGGGACGAAAACCCGTCTCAGCCGCAAACTGGTCAAACCAGTCCAGCCCGCTAGGACCCTCTTCCGCCGGAGCAAACGGCAAGTCTGTCCGCACGTAGGGCCCCTTGAAAATCCCACTGTTCTGATCGGTTAGGAATTCCCCCAGCGCCTGGTTCGCCGCCTCATCCGTCAACGCAAACGTCGTCGTCAAATAGTCCGTCACCGACTGGCGGATGACCTCCGCCTCAACCGCCGGCATCAACTCCCCAGACACAGGTTCACTCAAGACGCGCCCCTTCCCCATCAACAGACTCCGCTTCCGCCAGCGCGCTGAAATAAGCGTGTGCTTCCCGCAGGTCCGCTTCCCTATCCAAAGTCACAAACGGAGGAGCATACGTGTACGTGTTCCCCGACTCGTTAGTGGCAGTCAAGTCTTCCTCTGCCACTCCTTCAGGATCCTTCTGCCAAGCCTGCAAGACTTCCCGCGGCACCAGGCGCCCATTTTCGTCGTAGTGGTCACGGTTCCGGTCATATCCGTACAACACGGGGAACGCCGTGCGGTAAACGGTAGCCAACTGGTCGGCCGACACCCCCAGCATCACCGCCACCAGCGCATCAATTTCCACTAGGGCCTGCCGCCGGTCCTCCGCCATCCGCAACGGGGAATCCACCGTCCAAACATCCACCGCCGGAGCCAGCGGCTCCCTGTTTTCTCGAGGACGTCCCCCCGCCCACCGATCCCGACTGAACGCTTCCTCCCACGTCTCGCTCCACAAGTCCGCATACGCCCGCGTCAGAGCGTTCAACCGCAGCACCCGCAACCGCAGATAAGGCAGCAGAGGATGGTCGAGGACGATGGGCAGGCGGTTGATTATCCCAGGGAAAATCCCACTCTTAGGGGAACTTCGCACCACCAGGTCGATGAGCAGACTCTCCGAGAAGCCGACCGCGTCTAGAAGCTCCCTTTGCGCTGGGAAGCCCACCGACAAGATCCCGTTTATGTGCGCCGCTCCCGGTGGGATTACAGCCGAGATTAGAGTTCTCTCCCCCGTGTTGGCAGCCATTGCCCGCAGTGCCACCCGGTAGTGATCGCGCGCTGGGTCGCTCTCCCCGCCCTCGCCCCAGTCG
>CAYFVT010000049.1:0-9964 GCA_964346705.1 uncultured Actinomyces sp.
GGGCCGGGATTAGGGCCGGCACTGGGGCCGGGGTTGGGGCCGATCTTGAGCGTGGTTTCGGCGGCCGTGTCGACGTGGTCCAGAAGCACTTCCAGCACCTGCTTGCCCGTTAGCTGCGCCCCATCTTCCCGCAGTCTGCGGGCCACCCGCTCCAGGGCTCGTGCCGCCTCCCGCTCAGCCGCCGTGCCTGAGGATGAGAGCTGGCGGTGTGGAAGCGGATGGTCTGTTTTCAATGCGGACGTGTGCAGCAGGTCTTCCACCAGATCTGGGAAAGACAGTTTGCGAAGCATCGCGCGGAAGGGGGAGGCCCCCAGAATGGAGGCCAGGTCGGCGCGGAGCACTGCAGCGTCCTCAAATTCGAAAGCCCGGGCGGAGGGGGCGCGTTGTGCCTCCCGATGCTGGACGGTGCCCACGTTAGCGGTGTTTCCAAGGGTAAGAGCATTCGCACCAGCCGCAAAGCTGGGGGTCGCCTGCTGCGGGTAGGCCTGCTTGTAGTTTGTCAGCAGCTGGGCAACATCCTGAGGGCTAGTCTCCCGAAAAACCGTGCGCAAGCGAGGTCCAGCCGCCCGCGGCTCCCCAATGTGGCGGCGCACCGCGTCCCAGGCGTCGCGCTTCAAATTGGTGGCCATATACCGGAGGGGATCGACCGAGCGAAACGTTGCCGGCTCCAGGGCCTTATCCAACAGGCGGTGCACTGCTGGACGACCACTGATCTTGCCTGGGCGTAAGAAGAGTTGGTCGCGGACCTGTTCCAACTCGATGGGGTCAAGCAGTGGGGGAGGGCCCCCCGCGGTGCCGAGGGCCCCCTGCAGGTGGCGTTGGTGTTCCCATACGTCCGCGCTGATCGAGGTTGCCACCTCCTGCACTGCGCGCAGCGCAGACTCCTCCAATTGTTGGCTAGCCCGCCACCGGGCCTCCACCCCGGCAAGCCGCAGCGCTTCCACTTGCTCCACCCCGCATTCGGGCCCGTGTCCTTGTATGGTGTCCCCGCGGCGGCCAACGACCATGCGTGCGGGAATGGGACTATTCCCATCTGCCTCTATGACAGGGGTGCCCAGGGAAGGGTCGTATTCAAGTAGCAGCTCCCCCTGCTGGTGGTGTCCCAATCCCTCCAGCTTCCATTTCAGCCGGCGACCATCTTGTCCTGCCTGGACGACCTGCTGTCCAAACCAGTTGACGCGCGCGGGAAGCAGGTTGTCCTTCCCCTTGCGTCCCGCGTTTACTTGCGGAACCAACCAAACCCAGGAGGGCAGCAGGACTAGCGGACCATCCGCGGCTGCAGGCGGATCCCACTTGCCAAGGATCATGCTGTGTAGGTGACCGCAAAAGGTTTCCAGCCAGGCATGACGGGGCCGGTCGACCTCGTCAAAAGTGGGGACAGAAACCACCATCCCCGCAGCCGAGCGCCCAACAGTCATCAACTTCTCCCTCCAGGCAATGCGCTTAATGACAGCCCAAATGCTACAAAGCCGGCAGGCACCGATGAAGGTGTGAGGGGAAGCGGCGGGGATAACGCCCGACCTAGGCGCCCTGTGGATAAGAGAAGCGGGTGGGTTCCCCGCGGTCAGGGTCTAGCGTGCTTGGGCATCTCATTGTCGGGGAAAGCAACCTGGTAGACGATGAGGACGGCGACGAACGTGACCGTGAAACCGGCAATCGTGTCGGTAAGGAAGTGCGCGCCCATGATGATCCGCGAAAAAGCGACGGCGAACCCCCAAGCGGCCCCCACCCAGAAGAACAGGCCAGCCTTGTCGCGCAACCGTGTTGACAGAGCAGACAGGGAGGTCAGCAAAAGCAGCGTCGTGGCGTTGGAAGTGTGCCCGGAAGGGAAGGATTTGAATTCGTCCGCTAAGACGCCTTGAGCCATTAGGGCAGACCGCGCCGGATACCCGGGTTGCCACCAGGGCATGAATCCCGCGCTTTCCGTGACGGTGATCATGCGCATGCGGGGGCGTTCCCAGAAGATCTTCAACGCTGTGACTACAACGACCTGGATTGCGGGGACCAGGAACAGCACGACCCCCACGCGAATCAGGAACGCTTGCTCAGCGTCCCCCGAGACCTTCAGCACCGTGAAGACGGTGCCCCCAACGATTGCCACCGCTAGCACTCCGGTTACCGGCAGTGGCAAAGCCACGTACGAAGTGGGCATGACAGTTAGTGCTAGAACTGACCCGGCGATCAGTCCGCCCCCAAAGACGACTTGCCCCACGCGAAGAACAGTGTGGTGAGGGTTTCGCCCAACAATGAATAGGGTGCCAGAAGCGCTCCAAGCCAGGAAGGTGGGAACCTCCCCGTAAGCGGCTAGGACTTGGCCGAACATACTGTCCGGGTCGTACAGGACCTGAGAGATAGCCAGGTCGGAGACAGACCCAAAAATGAACAAGCCAATTAGGACTGCCGAAAGAATATAAATGTTGCGCCGGGAAACCAGGTCCCTGGCGGTAACTGGCGCTGCGGGCAAGCCAAGTGCTGTTGCCAAGTCAGTTCCTTCCGTTCGTGCGTTCACTGCTCAGTCTGCCAAAGTCGGGGGCGAAAGTGGGTGCCGGTTCGGGACTGTCTTTCCCGCCCCCTCGGCCCGTGTGCCAAAATGGTGACGAACTTTTATTAGGAGGCGCCATCCGCGACCCACAGCTCCCAGTCAACAGCAAGGGACGTTCCCGGGGCGTGTTGAATGCGGCGATTGTCGAGGGCGTTTCGCACCGCCGCCAGATCCCCCTGGTTGAGGTGGAGGCGCACCCGCACCACTGCACCCCTGAAGTGCGCCGGGAAATGCTGGCAAAAGCACCCCTGTTTGCTGACCTCACCGCAGACCAAACCTTGGTTGTCGATGCCGCATGCACGGCCCTAGCCGCTGACGTCGGCGAGGCCATTTACCATGCGGGTGAGGCCGCAGGGAAAATATTCGTAGTCGCGACAGGGGTGGTGAAGACTGTGCGGCCGGGGGCTGATGGCAGGCAAACGATCCTGGAATTGTCGGGTCCGGGGGATTTCTTTGGGGTGCTACCCGCCTTGGGTTTAGAGACCTTCCCCGATACCGCCACAGCTGTCACCCCGTCTTGCGTGCTGGCCCTAGACGCGGACGCCTTCGATGGTCTGGTGCAGAGGTTCCCAGCCGTTGCGCGCGCCTCGCTGCGAGCGGTCTCCCAAAGACTGGACGCAGCCCACGATTCCGTGCACCTGCTGGCCGGGGCACCGTTGGAACAGCGTTTGGCCTCCACCCTGCTGCTTCTAGTGGAAAAGTTGGGACGGGCTTGGCAGGGGAAAGGCTTACTAATCGACGCGCCGCTGTCCCGGCCGGAAATTGCCGCCATGACGGGGGCAGCGACCGAGTCGGTCAGCCGTACTCTCAGTACCTGGAAGCGTCGTGGGCTGGTTGATTCTGGCCGAAGGTGGATAGCGGTCCTTGACCGCTCAGGTCTGGAGTCGCTGGCCCGCGGGTAGCCGCCTCTCTGGCCCCGACCGAATCCGGCCAGTGTCGTTTCTGTCACGACTGGCGGTTGATTGACCTGGGTCATGGTTGCAAAAGTCGTCGGCGCTTACTGTTCCTAGCGTCGTCCCAAACAGGGAACGGAGCGAAAGGGAAAGCCATGAGCGTAACAGCCGACACGAAAACAGTCCTGCGGGCCGAAGGGTTCTCTTGCCCCTCCTGCGTCACCAAAATCGAAAAGAGGCTGCGCGCCATGCCCGGCGTTGCAGCGGCCGACGTGCACTTTGCATCCGCCCGGATCGAAGTCCAACATGCCCAGTCGGTCACCGCGGATGACCTGGTGACCGCAGTCCGTAAGGCCGGCTACACAGCGCAGCCAAGCGCCTTCTGAGGCAAACGTGGACTGGAACAAACTGCGCAGCGGGCCGTGGGCGGTTCCCGCAGCGGCTGGAAGCCTAATCCTGACCTCTCTGGTGGCGGCAAAACTCTTCCACCTCAGCCGCCCTGCTGATCTACTGATGCTCGCAGCGGCTGCCGTTGCTGGCGGCCCCATCGTGGTGAAAGCCCTACGCGCGTTGCGGTACAGGATCATCAGCATCGACTTGCTGGTCTCCATCGCGGCGATCGGCGCTGTCGTCATAGGTGAATACTGGGAGTCAGCCGCCGTAACTTTCCTGTTCGCCCTGGGCAACGCTTTGGAGGCGGCGACCCTAGCGAAGACCCGGTCTGCCATTGCCGACCTGATTGCCGTCGCCCCGCAGGTGGCCATCGTGATCCGGGATGGTGAACAGGTCGAAGTTCCCGCGTTCCAAGTGAGGGTGGGCGAGGTCGTCCTCGTCAAAAACGGGGCGAAAGTGCCGGTCGACGGAGTGGTGATAGCCGGGTCAGGGGCCGTGGAAGAGGCTTCGATCACGGGGGAGCCGTTGCCGCAAGAGAAGGTTGTGGGCGACCCCGTTTACGCGGGGACCATATCCAAAGGCGGTCTGCTGCAAGTGGAAGCGACCGGGGTAGGCGGGGACACCACGTTGGGGCGAATCATCCACAGGGTGGAGGAAGCCCAGGACGCGAAAGCCCCCACCGCGAAATTCATGGACCGATTCGCCAAGTGGTACACGCCAGGGATAATTGCCGCTGCCCTGGTCGCCGGGATAACAACCAGGGACGTGGAACTGGCCCTAACGCTCCTGGTCGTCGGGTGCCCTGGGGCACTAGTCATCTCAATTCCCGTGTCCGTCGTTGCAGGCATTGGACGTGGCGCGCGTGACGGCGTGCTGATCAAGGGCGGCCAAGTGCTGGAGGACGCCGCGAAAGTCAACGCGGTTGCCCTCGACAAGACGGGGACCATCACAGTCGGTCGCCCCCAGCTGGCTCAGGTAGTTCCCACTGCACGCGGCATGACCGAGCTGGACGTGCTGAGGTGGGCTGCGCAGGCCGAGGCTGGCTCCGAGCACCCGCTGGCAGCCCCCATCCTGCAGGCTGCCAGCCAGCGGGGCGTCCTACCCCCACATGTTCCAGAGGAGGTTGTTTCCACCCCCGGGAAAGGCATCCAAGCCGTGGTGGGCGGCCGGCACGTCCTGGCTGGGAACCCTTCCCTTATGCGCAGCGAGGCGGTAGGGGGCCTGGAGCGAGCCGAGGCAGTGGCCGACAAAATGGCCGGCGCAGGCCAAACCCCAATGCTAATCGCCGTCGACCAGCAGCTGATCGGCGTCATCGCAGTGGCGGACACGATCAGACCCGAAGCGAAGCAGGCCGTAACCGAACTGCGCCGCCTAGGCGTGTCCAAGGTGGTCATGCTGACAGGCGACGCACGCGCCGTAGCGGAAACAGTGGCGGCAGAAACAGGAATTGACCAAGTGCACGCGGGACTTCTGCCAGAAGATAAGCAGCGCCTGGTAGAACAAATACAGCAAGCCGGATACCGAGTAGCCATGGTTGGGGACGGCGTGAATGATGCGCCCGCGCTGGCCACCGCCGACACGGGTGCGGCCATGGGCGCCGCAGCCTCCGCAGTAGCCGTGGAAACAGCGGACATAGCTCTGCTGGGGGAGAACCTGCTGCGCTTACCCCGCGGGCTTTCCCTCGCCAAGCGCACCAGACACAACATGACACAAAACATTGTGATTGCCCTGGCCACCGTCCTCGCCCTTCTCGCAGGGGTGCTGTTCGGGGGCGTGACCATGGCGGCTGGCATGCTAATTCACGAGGGGTCCGTTCTGGTCGTCATCCTGAACGCCATGAGGTTACTGCGCGAACAGCGACCCGGGGACAAAGCCCAAGCAAATGGAGACAGGGAAAATGCAGACAGGGAAGGGGCGCCCAAGGGTGAACCTGAGCGGACACACGCAGGCGGGGGTGCCAGCGCTTGCGGCACGGTTAGTTAAAGGCCCGGTTGATGGCGTAAACCCCGAACTCGTCCGGGGTGGGACCGCCCCGAATGGCCCACCACGTGTACACGTACCCGTCGCCGGGTTCATGTTCAAACTTTGAGCCGATAACGCAAATGAAGTCGCCAACGGACGCGTTCTCCGGGGGACTGTAGGGGAACGTTGAGGGATCCACTCCCGGGATGTCCAGCAGGGACGCGTCCGGGGGCATAGCCTGACAGCCCAGGACTTTCCCGCTGGGGTGGAAGACCATCTTCCGGTAGCTGAAGCCGGCAGGCACGTTGACTCCGCCTTCAACATCCAAATCGTCGCTGGCCACCAGGTCAGCCGCCGCCTCCCACAAGTATCCAGACGCGGCACTGTCGCGTCCAGCGGCAATGTCGTCGTAGAGGGCTTGGACCGCCTTCTGATCCGGCGCAGCAACAATCTCATGCGGCGCGACGTAGCCGACCTTGTCAAGCTGGTACTCTCCGTCTAACCAAACGTAGTTGGCCCTGGCCCCCAGGGTCCCGTAGCAGGCCGTGCACAATTCCGTTCCGATTGAAGCCCAGCCTTCAGTGGTGACAGTTAAATCGTTGCCTGCAACTTCTACGCCCGTCAGGGAGGGTCCGGTATACGGGGAGGCTTCCACTCCCGCATACGGGCTGATGTCCTGGACCAGGTTAAGATCGTGGTCGTACACCGCAACGACCTGCGTCAGATTTCGGGTCGCCAGGTGGCAGTCGAATCCGACTACGAAGTGCTGGGCACCGTCCAGCGTGGCCTCTTGAACGTCGGCCATGAACACCCCCGCGTCCGGATGCCCGTCGTCCAGCTTCGCTTCCCCTGACTCAAACTGGAGCCGTGCCGGGACGGAGGCTTGGGTGGCGTGGCTAGCGCAACTTTCCGGCACCTCCACCGCAGCATTCATCACGTCAGCTTCTGTCAGCGGGGGAGCCAAGTTTTCCAGATCACCTGTCAGGTCCATTACCGTCGCGGTTGTCTCAGCGGGAATGTCCCCTCCCGCCAGGGCGAGGACGACGACCGCGTTATCGGTGGTGGTGAGGGCCAGGTACCTTTCTGTGGCTCGGAACGAGGCGACGGGTGCTTTCACGGACCACAGTTCCGCCCCGTCCGCGACCTTGAAGGCCGTTAGCCCTCCTGGGCTCCCGACCAGTACGGAGCCCCCAGAGACAGCCCAGGCCGGAGTGTCCGTCGACACGGCATTAACTTCAGCAGAGCCAGCTGGAAGCTGGTGTGTCCACGTGACTTCTTCGTCTTCAACCGCCGCAATGGCGGAGCCATTAAAAATAAGGTGGGCGCCCTCGGATGCCGCAACCCAGACATCATCGGTGCCGACTAGGACCGGGGAACCGTCCGAGGTGGTCACCTGGTCTGCGGACGAGGCAAGGAGCGGCGCCGAGCCCTCCGAGAGGGGCGCTCCGAAGGGGAGCGGGGCCAGCGGTTCGAACGTCTGGTCTGCGTAATCACCCGGTAGAGACGTCACAGATGCAGCGCCGCAGTCGAGCTGGTCTGTTGCGAGTGAGCAGTTGCCGGCGTCCTCCGGGAGGGGCACGACCCATCCCGGGGAGGTATCGGCGTCTGCCTTACCGGGGGCAGGTAGACCGATCAAGGCGTCCTCGTGGCTCGTGGAGACGCGGAGAATCACCTCGTCCCCGCGCGCGGTCACGAAACCGGACGCTCCCTGCAAAGGCAATAGCCGCGGGGTGCCAGCCCCCGGGTTCCACGCAGCCATGCTTGGGGCGGTTGGGGCTGCGGCCAGGGCAGAGTGCTCGGGGGTCGCGGCCCCCGCGGAGTTATCTTCCGCCGCGTCAGGACCGAGCGACCCACTGGTTGTCAACCAGAGAACGAAAAACAGTAATCCCGCTAAGACCGCACCTAACGCGAGGGCGAACCTGATCTTTCGGCGCCGGGAATTAAGTGATGCTTGCGCGCCAACTTCTCTGGTGGTTTTGCTGCTCAATTTCGTGGCTCCTTGGAAACTGTCTTAGGTGAAGCCTAGGCGGCTCTGCGCTACGGCGCGCATTGGGCTGGGGGAGCAGGCGTTTGCCGGCCTGAGCGAGTGCAGCGCACTGAGGGGGACCACCGGGGGCTCCTACTCGTTGTCCTGCCTCACGAACGTCATTTCATCCTGACCGTCGGGATCTGAAACTTTGAGCTTGTCTTCCACCAGTTCCAGATCAGCGGCCAGCTCCTCACCTTCGAATCTTCCGGTGGTTAGAGAGTCCGTTTCCCAAGTGCCAGTGTCGGTCCCATCCATGAACTGGTAGGTGGCAGTCCCATCGGAGTTAAGAGTGAGGGTGATGCCCAGCTCTTCCCCCAAATCCTCCTCGAACCACACTCCGTCGAACGTGACCTCATCTTGGGGTACTTCCGCCTCCGAGACTGAAATGTCTTCAGCACGGGAGAACACGAGGGTGTCCGTGCCGTCGGTGAGGATGAGGCGCCCATTTCTCAGCGCCAGGTCACCAGAGAAGTCACTGGCCGAAAAGGTCCCTTCCGTGGGCGTTGATGCCTCCCAGGTTCCTTGTTCCACTTGTCCTGAAAGGTCCAAGGTTGCGGTGTGGTCGGCTTCCAATTCCAGGGTCACGGAGACACCAAACGCGGCTGCGAGGGCAACATCGCTGTCGTCGACACCGTCTTCCTCGAAGCCGACTAAAATCCAAGGGCCGACAAAGTCCCCTCCCACGTCGGTTGTCCCGCCTGAACCGTCCGAAGGGCCCCCGCAGGCTGCAAGGGCGAGAGTGAGCAGCAGGCCCACGAATGCTGCGGTAAGGGAGCGGGGGGTCTGGGTCCTCATCGTCATATCCTCGCCTAGCGCCCCTCTGGTGAGGCGCCTTGTTGGTTCGAACCTTGGTGTGACCTGCACCTCAATTGTAGAAGGTCTTTGAGAGGTGCGCAGGTGATTGAGGGGGAACGCGGGTCAGAACGCTCTGTTCACCCCGGAACCCGGACAACACAAAGTGGTCTGCCCTTCGACAGGCGAAGGGCAGACCACCTATACGTTGGCGACCAGACGCTAGGCAGACTGGCGGCGTGAGCGGCGTGCCAGTGCCGTCCCACCCGCTGCCAGGGCGCCTCCGGCGATGAGGAACGCAGAGACCGACGCTCCTGTCTTCGCTAGCACCTCGCCCAGGGGCTGACCGTCTTTAGCGTTCCACGGGTCAGAGTCGCTGACTTGCTGCCCGTCGTACACGGATTGACCAGTCACCGACGCTTCGTTCGTATGTTTGCTGTCCGGAGAGACGCCGGTCAATTGACCTGTGCAGGTGAAGGAACTACCGACCTCAAGCACCAGACCTTCCAGTCCGGGCGTGCAAGTGATGTCTTCCACCGTCCCGGTTCCCTTGACGGTTTCGTCTGTGAGGACGATGTTCTCTAGGGGGACATTCCCGGTATTGGTGCCCTCGAAGGTTATCTCCACGGGCTGCTCGGTCAGGATCAGCGCGTGCTGGATCTTGTTGCGGTCCCCCTCGTCCTTACCGGACTTGGTGTCGAACTTGATTAAGGAAATCTCTGGCAGGCCGGGGATAATACCGTTCCAAGGGTCCTCATCAGTTACCTTTTCACCCGTGTACACGGACTCACCATCAACAGTGGCGTTGTTCGTGTGCAACAGGCCCGGAGTCATACCGGAGAGTTCACCAGCGCAGGTGAAGGACTCACCGACATTTAGGATCAAACCATCCAGTTCAGGTTCGCAAGTGATGTTCTCCACCGTGCCCTCACCGGAAATGGTTTCATCCGTCAGCGTCAGGTTCGTGAGCGGAACGTCGCCAGTGTTAGTAGCAACGAACGTGATACTGAGCGGCTGCTCATCTTTCCCGACCTCTAGCGCGTCCTTCTCCTCGTTGCGGTCCCCTTCTTCCTCGCCGGACTCAGTGTCAAACTTGACCAGCGTGATTTCCGGGTTCTCCGGGGTGTGGGTCAGGACCTCTTCTGGCTCGCGGGCAACCGAGTTGTAGTACTCGATGAAGCTGTTATGCACCTCGCCCGGAGCGACACGGATGAACTGCACATAGGCGGTCCAACCCTGCTCCAAGTCCAAGCGTGTGTTCAGCGTATCCAAGTACGTGCTCGGCAGCGCCTCCACCGTCAGCGTCCCATACGTGTCCTTGACAACGAAGGAGTCCTGGAAAGCGGGCTTAGC
>CAYFVT010000050.1:0-9654 GCA_964346705.1 uncultured Actinomyces sp.
GAGCACCCAGTCGATGGTTACACGGATATAAGAAGGTACGACGACCCGCCCTCGGTTGGTGACGTGGCAATCGGTGAGGTCTACGGTGTCTTCCACGTGCCCCAATGGGACTGGGTGGAACTACCCTTGGCGCAGGGTGTGGACCAGTGGATTCTGGATTCCGGAAACGCGGGCCACTACCCGGACACCCAGCAGGTCGGCGAAATTGGGAACTTCGCGGTCGCCGCGCACCGTAACACTTACGGTAACGGGTTCCGACTGGTCGAAACCTTGCAAGAAGGTCACCTGTTCATCATTGAAACGGCAGAGGCCTACATCGTGTACAAGATGACGGATCACCAGGTCGTCCTACCGGACGCCACCGATGTGTTGCTGCCGGTACCGAATGAGCCGGGCGTGGAACCCACCAAACGCATCATGACCATGACCACGTGCCACCCCGAGTGGGGCAACACGGAACGGTTCATCGTGTGGAGTGAGATGGACTATTGGGTGCACAAGGACGACGGTATGCCCGACATCATGAAAGATAAACCCTAAAGGGGGTCGAAGTAACTTGTACGCGTGGTTCTTCCGGAAACTGCCCGGCCCGACCTGGCTGAAAGCCATTTGGGCGCTGCTGATAGTTGCGGCTGTTGTCTACTTGCTGTTTGAGTTTGTTTACCCGGAGTTCCACTCCCGCTTCTTCGACAACACGATCAGCTAACCGCCCCCCGGCCTGCTTGGGTCTACCCGCTCTGGGGTGGTTCGGGCGTCGGCTCCGGTTCTGGCTCCGGCGGTGGTGGGGGACCTGACGACACGACCACGGTGATGACGGAACCCTGGGGCAGCACGCCCACCGGTTCAACGCGGATCACGATCCCCTGGCGGACGTCACTACTTTCCTGCATGTCCACTTCCGGGTTCAGGGACAATTCGCGCAGGCGCGACAGCACTTCCTGCTGCGGTTGCCCAGCCAAAGAGCCCGGCACTTCCACGTTCCCTGACGAAAACACTAGGTCAATCGATTCCCCGCGCGGCTGGATGGATCCCGCGGCTGGTTTCGTGCGAATCAGGGTGCCACCCTTCTGGTCCGGGTCATTCTCTTCAGTCACCGTGCCCGTCACGAAACCGAGCCGTTTCAGTTCCGCATCCACCTGGTCCCGTGTCCAACCGTTCATGTCCGGAACCTCTTCCGTTGCTGGACCAGAGGACAGCATTACTTCCACGGTGGACCCAATTTCCACCTCCGTCCCCTCTTCAGGTAGGACTTCGGCTACGTCGCCCTCCTCAATACTGTCCGATTCGACGGGATCACCCAGGACGAAAATGAGGCCCGCGTCGTCAATCACCCGCCGCGCTTCCGCTTGGCTTAGGCCAACCAGACCCGTTGGTACTTGGACCATCTCAATTTGCTCTTCCCGGTTGCCCAAGAAAACCCAGACAACGGCGCCAATGAGGGCGGTCGCCAGCAGCACCAAGAGGGTCACCCAAACACCCG
This sequence comes from uncultured Actinomyces sp., assembly GCA_964346705.1. GTDB lineage: Bacteria > Actinomycetota > Actinomycetes > Actinomycetales > Actinomycetaceae > Scrofimicrobium. The sequence continues at coordinate 1,481 of CAYFVT010000050.1, forward strand.
TCTTTTTCGACTTCTTAGCGTCCGCAGTTTGAACCGGAATGGCTCCGGTTGTCCCACTTTGGCTGGCTGCTAGCGAACGCGTTGGACCCGTGTACTGGGTAGTAGTCTGAGTCGCAGTCTGGCCGGGCTGCAAGGCGCGGGTGGCAGCGGTGGCGCCCGTGGCGGCTGTTGCCCACGTGCCGACAGGGGGCGCTTGTATAGTCATCCCGTCCGCTGCGCGCACCAAGTCCACGTCCATGGCGGCCGCACTGTCATAGCGGTCGTCAGGGTTTTTCGCTAAAGCCTTCAGGGTCACCTGGTCTAGCGCCGCCGGCACGTCACCAGCGATTGAAGATGGTACGGGTGGCGCTTCCGACACGTGCTGGTAGGCCAAGGACACGGCAGAATCCCCTTGGAATGGGGGCTGTCCTGTCAGCAGCTCAAAAAGCATGCACCCCGCAGAGTAAATGTCGGAACGCTCATCCACCTGTTCGCCCCGCGCCTGTTCCGGCGATAAGTACTGTGCTGTGCCAACCACTGCGTTAGTCTGCGTGACGGTCGCTTGGGAGTCAGCTAGGGCGCGGGCAATCCCAAAGTCCATGACTTTGACTTTCCCGCTGTTAGTCAGCATCACGTTGCCCGGCTTAATGTCGCGGTGAACTAGGCCGGAGTCGTGAGCGTACTCCAAAGCGGAAAGGACCCCACCCGTGATTTCAACGGCCTCTGGAATGGGGACTGGTGTTCCGTCACCGAGTAGTTCCTTAACCGTGTTGCCTTCAACGTATTCCATGACAATGTAGGGGACGGACACGCTGTGCCCGTCGGCGCCGCGCACGGCTTCTTCACCCGTGTCATACACGGCCACAATGTTCGGATGGTTCAGTGAGGCCGCCGCTTGCGCTTCCCGGCGGAACCGGGTTTGGAACACGGCATCCCGCGCCAAGTCCACCCGCAGCATTTTTATGGCCACCAGTCGGGACAGTTTCGTGTCCCGGCCCAAGTGGACTTGGGCCATGCCGCCGCGGCCTATGAGCGAGCGGACCTCATACCTGCCGCCTAGCAAACGTGCGTTGGGGTCAGACATGCTTGGACCTCCTGACGATATTCGGATGAGGCAGTAGTTGCTTCAAGTTCAATGTGAAAACCTGGACCAAAGTCGGGTGCGGGCCCCGCCTGAGGGGCTCCCCGGCTTCGGATCATCGTGAAAATGAGGAGGAGCACCGCAAGGACAAGTAGGGCAACCCCCGTGACCATGAGCCAGTTCGGTCCCGACTGGCCCCCTGAGGAGCGCCGGGGAAGCGCCGGTTTGTTAGCACGCGGTGGTGCACCCACCGCCAGCGGCTTCCACGTTTTCCCCAGCCCAGAAGTGCTTGCTGTCCCATCGGGTCGCCCGCCCCCCGGACTGGTTGCCGGGGAGATAGAAGGCGGGATTGAGGGTGGCAGCGCGCGACTACCCGCACTGGCATTCGAGCCTTCCTGGGCAGCGGCCCTGCGCGCGGGCGGCTGGGTCGCAGCCCGCCTTGCAGGTTTGCCCGGGGTGGTCCTCTGCTCAGGTTTTCCGGTTTCCACTTTTTGGATCGGGGGAAGAGGGCGGGCAGCCGTCTCAATCTGCAGGTCATCCGCAACCCGGTTCAGCGCCCTAACTAGCGCCGTCCCACTGCGGGGCCGGTGCGCGGGGTCCTTCGCTAGCAAACCAAAAATGATGTCCGCCAAAGGGTCAGGAACGTTCGCTGGCAGGTTGGGGACGTCCTCGCTGACATGCGCCATCGCGATGTCCACAACGGATTTGCCGGTGAAGGGACGCTGCCCAGCCAGGGCCTCATACGCAACGATCCCCAGGGAATACAGGTCACCAGAGAAGGAAGCCACCTCACCCATCGCCTGTTCTGGCGCTAAGTATTGGGCGGTTCCCATGACCATGCCCGCCGCCGTCAGATTTGCTTGCCCCGCCGAGTAGGAAATCCCGAAATCCGTTAGTTTCGCCAGGCCATCGGGTCGCACAATAATGTTGGCCGGCTTGATATCCCGGTGCACAATACCGGCTTGGGCGACACCGTCCAGGGCGTAAGCGCATTGGATCAGGATGGGGATCAGGTATTCGGCTGACAGGGTTTTGCCGTCGCCCACGTATTTGCTGAGGGGTTCGCCCTCCACAAGTTCCATGACGATCCAGCCTTGACCGTCCTCTTCCCCCGAATCTAAAATCGCCGCAATATTCGGGTGTTTTGCCTGCATCGCGTTTTTCGCTTCCAAACGTAGGCGTGACAGGGAAATTTCTTCCCCCGTCAGTTCGGGGCGCAGCACTTTCGCGGCGACCGCATGCCCGGTGCGAGTGTCGCGCGCCCGCCACACTTCGCCCATCCCCCCGGTGGCAATCCGATTAATGAGGACGTAGCGTCCCCCCAACATTTTTCCGACCGTCAAATGGGGCACGTCAGTTCAACCCCGCTTCAAGCAGTGCCCTGACAATGGGGGCTGCAACCGCGCCCCCCTGCGGGGCGGGGTCAGAGTCGGTGGACTCCACTAGGACAGCGACCGCTAACTGGGGGTCATCTGCCGGGGCGAATGCGACGGTCCACGCGTTAGATTGGGTGCCATCCCCAATTTCTGCTGTTCCCGTTTTAGCGGCGACTGAGAATCCAGTGTTACCAGCGGACGTTGCTGTCCCGTACGGTTCTTCCACCGCCTGAACCATCATGGTTTTGATTTCGCTGGCTATTTTGGGGTCAACGGGGGTTCCCATAACGTCCGGGTTGGTGGTGGCAGTCGTCTTGTTATCCGCATTCACAACCCGTTCCACCAGGTGGGGGCGCATCTGCTTGCCGTCGTTGGCGATTGCTTGGGCCACCATAGCCATTTGCAGGGGAGTGACTTGAACGTCGAACTGTCCGATAGCGCTCATGGCTAGTTGGGCTGGGTCCAGGTCCTGCGGGAAGCTAGACGGGGTGACAGGCAGTGGAATGGACAACGCTTGCCCGAAGCCGAACCGGTCGGCAACTTTTTCCAGGTCGTCGGGCGCCAGCCTCTTAGAGGCGATCACGAATGGGGTGTTGCAGGAGCGGGCGAATGCTTCAGTGAGTGTTGGTTTGCCATCCCCACATTCGTGTTCATCAAAGTTTGAGATCTTCGTGTCAGTTCCCGGCAGTGTGGTAGTGACGGGGGCTTCCACCTTAGTTTTGGGGGTCAACCCGTTTTCTAGCAGAGCCACGGTGGTCAGGATTTTGAATACCGAGCCGGGCGCGTAACGGGTACTGGCGATAGCCCTATTTTCTAGGGGGCGGTCCGGGTCGTCTTCTAATTCTTCAACGGTTTCCGCCGCTACGGCAGCATCCAGGCTGGCAAGCGGGTTCGGGTCAAAGGTGGGGGACGAATACAGGGCCCGCACCGCGCCGGTTGGCACATCCAAAACAACCGCCGCTCCGGGGGCGGTGCCCAGCCAGTTCGCGGCCGTTTCCTGCACGGCTGGGTCGATGGTCAGAACCACGCCACCGCCTTGGCGGGATTTACCGGCAAACATGTTGCGCAGCCGCTGCCAGAACAAGCCGGAACTTTCACCCGTCAAGATCTCATTGTCCGCCGCTTCCATCCCGGTGGCGCTCAGGTTCACGGCGGAGAAATACCCGGTGACTGCCGCATACAGGGGCCCTTGTGGGTAGGTGCGCTGGTAAGTGTCACTGCCTGACTGGCGCTCAGAAACCGCGACGGGGGCGTCCGCAACAATAATGGGGCCCCGGTCGCGTTCCGCCAACTGAATGTAGCGCCGCGCGTTACGGGGATCCGCCACCAAGTCGGGGCCCTTAACAAACTGAATGAAAGTCACCGCGGCCGCCAGGACCGTGAACAATCCTAGGATCACGGTGAACAGTTTCCGGATTTGAGGGTTCACGGGCTTACCCCCTCAGGCGATGTTGGCGTGGGGCTGGTCCCCGTCGGCCCCGCCGAAGGCTGGGTGTCGTCCCGCAGGGCGGAACCCAAGGTCCAAGGGGCGGGCTGTCCAGGCGGCCTGCGTCCGGCATCCGAAATGCGTAGCAGCAGGGCGATAGTCATCCAGGAAGCAATCATGGAACTACCCCCCTGCGCCAGGAAGGGGGCAGTCAAACCTGTCAGGGGAATGACGCGTGTCAGGCCGCCCAAAACCACGAACACTTGCAGGGCGAAGGAGAAAGACAGGCCAGCGGCAAGCAGTTTCCCGAAACCGTCGCGTGTGCCCAGGGCCGCCCTCATCCCCCGCTCAACCAGAATTAGGTACAAAAGCAGGATGGCTAGGAAACCAACCAAACCCAGTTCCTCACCTAAAGAGGACAGGATGAAGTCTGACTGCGCCAACGGCACCAGTTGTGGGTAGCCGCGCCCCCAACCGGTCCCCATCAGTCCGCCGGTCGCCATGCCGAACAGGCCTTGTACCACCTGGTAGGAGCCGCCGGGGGCGTTGTAAACCTCCGTGTCCATAGCGTTCAGCCACACCGTGAACCGGTTTTGTACGTGAGGGAAAATACGGACAGCCAAAATGGAGGCAGGAATGAACAGTAGGGCCCCAATAACAAGCCACGACACCCGGTTGGTTGCCACGTAAAGCATGGCAACAAACAGGCCAAAAAACAGTAGGGACGTGCCCAGGTCCTTCTGCAAAACCAGGATGGCAATGCCCAGCAGCCACACCACCATGATGGGACCCAGATCCCGCCAGCGCGGCAAACGCAGGCCCAGGATCCGCTTGCCCCCAACCGACAGTTTGTCCTTGTTCGTCACCAGGTAGCCAGCGAAGAAAATGGCTAGGGTAACTTTCACGAACTCGGCGGGCTGAAACTGGTAGCCGGCGATAGACACCCAAACGCGGGAACCCCAGTGCTCCACACCTAAACCCGGAACCATTGGTAGGGCCAGCAGGATTAGGGACACCACCATGGAAATGTAGGTGAAACGGCGCAGCACCCTGTGGTCCGGCAAGAAAATTAGAATCAAAGAGGCAACCAGCACCCCGACGACAGCGAAAACGGATTGTCGCAGGCCCGTGGTTGGCATGCCAAGCTCCACGTAAGACATGTCCAACCGGTGAATCATGGTCAGGCCCAGACCGGTTAGGGCCACCGCAATCGGCAGGATCACGGGATCCGCGTAAGGGGTGGCGAACTGGACAACCACTTCAGCAAAAATGGCGACCCCCAACAGGATCCCAATGTGTTTAGCCAGGTCGGAAGGGACACCCCCCGTGCGGTTCAGGTAGGTGACCGCATAGGCAGACACGCCCACGCTGACTGCCAACAACATGAGCATTATTTCTAAACCGCGCTGGGGTCGGGCCGCGGAAACCTGGACTGTGGCCATGTTTAGCTTTGCCTCAAGTCGCGTTGGTCAGCCCGCGAGCCTTCCGACTGTGTGCCCAAACCGGTCCCGGACTGGGGAGCCAAGTTGGGGTGCGCCCGGCGGACTGACCCTTTCCGGACAGGTTTAGACTGGTCTGCCCGCTGCTGAACTTCCTTCAGGTAACCATCCACTTCGCTGCGGGAGGGGCGCATTACAGGTTCCTCTAACCGCCGCTTGTCAACTTCAGCTAGCTCATCTAATTCCAGGTCAGTGACTTCAACGGGGTGGGAGAAATGCCAGCTACCCAACTGTTGGGGGATCCCCTGGAACACGACAACCCGGCCTTCACTGCCCTGCGCGTAATACTGGGTTTGCGTCCACTTCCACCCCCCGTAAAGCAGTCCAGCTAACGCGGCAAGAAGTGCAACTAAAACCAGGGTCCAAACGTAACGGCTGCGACCGGGGCGGTCGGCCTCGTCCTCATCAATCTCATCGGGAGTGGGCTCCGGGGCGGAAAGTGCGGCTGCCCGGGCAGCGGCCCCGCCCCCACCCTTCGTGGGATCGTGACGGTTCTTGGCGGCAGCCCCCACAACCTGGGGAACCTGGGTGGGGGTAGAGGCTGACTCCACCACGTCCGCGACCACACACGTGACGTTGTCTGGGGCGCCCCCCAGCAGGGCCAGTTCCTCCAAACGCTCGCAGCATTCCGCGGGTGTCGCATTGTCCGCCAGCACCTGACCAATCGTTTCGTCAGAAACCACTCCCGACAGGCCATCCGAACACAGCAGCCAGCGGTCACCCACGATCGCTTCCCGCATGGTCTCATCCACGGCAACCTCGCCGGGCGAATCCCCCACCACGCGCAATATGACACTGCGCTTCGGGTGGGTTTTGGCCTCTTCCTTAGAAATTTGGCCAGTATCGATCAAGTATTGAACGAAACTATGGTCAGCGGTCACCTGCGTGAACGACCCTTCACGCAGCAAGTAAGCGCGGGAATCACCAATGTGAGCCATGGCCAGCTTGTTTTCGGAACGCAAAATCGCGGTGCACGTGGTGCCAAGCCCCTTCAACCGGGGATCATTAGCTGACCTGTCCACAAGCTCATCATGAGCGGCCTGCAACGCCCCCGTCAGGTCCGGCAACAACTCATCGGGGGAGGCTGAAGCATCATCCAGCGGGGCCAGGTGGGCAATAACCACGGACGATGCGATGTCCCCACCCGCGGGGCCACCCATTCCGTCCGCTAACACCAGCAGGTGCGGGCCAGCGTAAGCGGAGTCCTGATTGTTCTTCCGGATCAAGCCAACATCGGAGCGGGCCGCGAAAATGAAATCAACAGCCATCAGTTCACCAGTTCAAACGTGGTTTGCCCGATGCGTACCCCCACGCCCGGTGCCAGAGGTTTAGGTCCCGCTACGCGCTCATCATCAACGTACGTGCCGTTGGTGGAGCCTTGATCGTAAAGCACCCACTGTCCATCCACGTTTACCAGTTCAGCGTGGTTAGAGGACGCGTACGGGTCCTCCAACACCAAGGTTGCTGAAGTGGACCGGCCAATAGTTAAGGGGACGGAACCTAGGGGCAGGATTGTCCCTGTAAGTGGGCCACCGGTGACCAGCAGGCGGGTGGGGGAGCCTGATGCGCTTGCGGTCTTCTTTTTCTCCCGCTTTTTCCGGGACCCGGCTTTCGCCCGGCCGGACCCGCGTGGCGTGACTACCGTTCCGTAAATGTCGCGGCGCAAAGTGGCAACGATGCTCAGGACAAGGATCCACAGCAGGACCAGGAAGCCCAGACGGAAAAGTGTGAAAGCAAGGTCGGATGTCATTGGTTTACCCGGCGGCGTGCGTCCAAAACAGAATGTTAGTGCGGCCAATAGTGACCTGGTTACCGTCGACTAGGGTGGCGGCCTCCACCTTGTGCCCCTCCACGTGCATACCGTTTGTTGAGTCCAGGTCAGTCGCGATCACCCCGTGGGGGGTGATACGGAGCTCAAGATGTCTGCGGGAAACACCTGAATCATCCACGGTGATGTCCGCGCTTGAGGACCGGCCTATTACCGTGACCTCCTCTGTGAGTAGCCATTTTTCGCCGTCAACATCAATAATTGGGTGCTCAGGTGAGGGCGCTGCGCCAGCGGCTGGTGCCACTGCCCCACGTTTAGTTTTGGCGCTTACTTGGATGGAGCCGCGCGCCTCTTCCTTGCTGGGCAGCAGTTCCACTTCAATTGGTCCGGCCAGCAGGTAGCCCTGAGTGTCGGCGAAAGCCACAAGGTCCTGGCTCAACTGGCTGACCAGAACGTCCAACCCGGAGGATTGCAGATCGTTGAAGTCGCCGGGGGACATCAACACAGTGAAAACGTTGGGTGCGACCAGGGTGGTGTCAGTGCCACGGGCTTTCCCTTCAACTGGCCGCGCGGACCTTTCCATCGCCTGCTCCATTGCGGACGAAATATCTACAGGTCGCAGCCCGGACCGGAACACTTTCGAGAAGGCGCTGTTCATGCCCTTTTCGATAGCGTTTTCTAACCGATCCAAAATGCCCAAGACTAGTCCCTCCACGGAAGTGAGCGCCCCAGTATACGCAGGTCACCGCCCACATTCTACGGTGCCAATGCCGCAGATGCGTCGTTAGTGGTTTACTTCAAGTGTCGAGGACGCCCGCCAATGGTGTTGCAGTGTTGTTTAGGGCGCATTTTCTGGGCAGCCTGAGGTTGGGTTTGACCGGGTGGGGGTGCATGCCGGTATAGTTGCATACTGTTGTACTTCCGCTGCGACCCAGTGGAAGTCACAGCGCGAGTGGCGGAATAGGCAGACGCGCACGGTTCAGGTCCGTGTGCCCGTTAAGGGCATGGGGGTTCAACTCCCCCCTCGCGCACTTTTTTATTTAAC
>CAYFVT010000051.1:0-9471 GCA_964346705.1 uncultured Actinomyces sp.
TCCTACAGCCTGTACCTGTGGCACTGGCCCCTGTGGGTTATCGCTTTTTTCACGCTTCGTGATGGGGGCTGGTTGACCACGGCGGTGGTCCTTCCCCTGACCGTTATTTTGGCGGAAGTGTCATACCGTTATGTGGAAACCCCAATCCGGCTCCAGGGGTTGAAACCGTGGTTGGCTTCCCTAACGCGACTGCCGCGTTGGGCGCGGATTTCCCTGAGTGCCACCACGGTGGGGGTCACGGCCCTGTTCATTCTTGGGTTGGTGACGTCCCCCGCCCAGTCGACTACTGAACTTCTTTTCGCGAACGCGAACCAGCAGGAAGCCGACCAGATTGTGGCCGAAGCAGACAGAGGCGCGGACCGCGACGCGCTGCTGGATGAAGAGGCGCAGAGCGCCGCCGCTGGCGAGATCGCAGAGGCTGAAGCCCAACTGGAGGCTGAGAAGAAAGCCGAAAAGAAAGCCCAAGAAAAGGCGGCGCAGAAAAAGAAGGCGAAGAAGAAAAAGAAGAAGGTGAAAGGCGACCAGGTGACGATCATTGGGGATTCGGTGACCCTGGTGTCTATCCCGCAGTTAGAGGAGCGTTTACCCGGGGTGTTTATTGATTCCGAAGTTTCACGTCCCATGCTGAATCTGCCCAGCGTTGTGGAAAGTGTCCGCGCCCAGGGAATGATGCGCGAATACGTGGTCGTGTCTTTGGCTGTGAACGGGTTCGTGCGCAACCAAGAGTTGGACGCCATGTACAACGCTATTGGGCCCGACCACAAGATTGTGCTGGTAACCGGGTATGGACCTCAAAGTGAGTATTGGATTTTTGAGGCCAACGAGAACATTCACAAGACCGCCAAAAAACATAAGGACCAGGTGCGTGTAGCGGATTGGGAGCCGATTGCTGCCTCCAACCACAAGCATCTGGCGGGGGATTTGACGCATCCGGATGGGATCGCGTCGGGGCTGTACGCGGATGAGATTGTGCGTGCGTTGAACAGTTTCAACGACTAATCACGGGCGCGTGGCCTCCCTTACAGTCATTTGGCGGTTTATTGGTGAGGGCGAACGTGCCGTCGTCACCAAACAGGGCGAACACCGTGTCACCCTGCTGGGCGCCCATGGCTTGCAGGCGTGCACGAAGGGTTCCTAGCACAACCTGGGTGCCACTCTTCCATGACACCCGTTGCCCTTTCCCCTCACTGGGGAATGTGGTTGCTTCGCCGCGGCGCAGTCCAAGTGTTTCAGCTAGGGCAACTGGGATTGGGGTGCCACTGCCACGTAAATGGTTGGAGTTCACTTTGATCTGGTACGACCAGCCACCGGGAAACCGGCGCACCCCTGGGGCTTCCCCCGCTTTGCGCCCACTGTGGTGCCGCTTGCTTTGCGGCCCCTTTTCGTCTTCGGGTTTCTGCATTATGCGCACGGTGGTGCCGTCAACAGTGAACGGTGGGGTGGCCGCGTAGGCGCGCACACTTTTCGGGGCAACCGCGTATCGGGAGGCAAGAAGCTTGGCCAGTTCCTCCAGTTCCATTTCCCCGCCCCGTTGTTGCAGGGCCTGGGTGATTGCGTGGCGGATCCCCCGATACTCACCCGAGGTCTTGGGTTCAAGTTGGCCAATAGGTTTACCAGTGGGTTCAGCTAGGTTCCACAGGCCCCGTCCGACCCGCACGAAACGTTCATCCCCGCGCAGCGCGTTCGCGATGGAACGCGGGTTGCGGGGCGGTGGGCATGCTTCTTGGATTTGGGGGACGGACATGGGGGCGTCGCGAAGGAAGAGGACGGCCGCCGCGTAATCAACTAGCCGCTGCGTGTCTAACAGCGCGTACCCATCAGAGGTGGGGATGCCCATGTGGTCCAACCACTGGGCTGGTGCACCCAGGTTTGTCTGTGTCACGGCAGCAACCCCGAACTGATTGGCAGCTTCCCGCAGTCGCCGGACAGTATCTTGTTCTGCCTGCTTCAGGGAGGGAACAGCTGCCCACTGCTTACTAACTTCAAATCCGCCCACGCCAGTTGTCAGCACTTGCCACAAGGCCACCCCAGCGGATGGGACCTGTTCTGACAGCTCCGGCAAGGTTGCCAGCAGGCGTTCAGTCTCGGTGGCGGCACCAATGGTCGCAAGGGTCTTGGCAATCAGTTCCTGAACAGCCTGATTGGCTTGCACCCCGTCCAGGAATTGGGTTTGGGCGCGGGCCAGTAACTGGCGGACCCGTTCGCGGCTTACGTCTAATTCCGCTGCAATTTCATCTAGGGACTGCGGGGTTTCGGTGAACACGCGGAGCTGCAACACCCGCAGGTCCCGCGGGTCCAGGGTCGCAAGAACAGTTTCCATGGCGCTAGACGCTCCAGTGAAAGCTTCCGCGGAGGTTTCAGTCACCGAAGTTCACCACGCTAGCCCCACCTAACTGCGCGAACCGTTCGGGCTGCGAAGTTAACAAGATGATCTGCGCGTCACTGCCGACGTCGTTCAAGGCCACGTTCAATGCTTGCAGGCGTTCCGGGTCCGAATATCCCAAGGTGTCATCCAACACCAGGGGCGCACCTTCGTCGCTGGACACTAAGCGCGCGGCTGCCAAGCGCCCAAGCAGGGATAGCTGCTCCCGGGCACCGGTGGAGAGCTGCTCAAAGGGCACGGTTCTTCCGTCCAGGGTGCGACTGTCAATCTTGAGGTCATCGGTTACTTCCACTTGGAAGCCCGGACCGAAAACCACTTTCCCTAGCCGCTCAATCTGCTCTTTGAAGGGAGCAACATACTGGCGTTCCGCCTGCCTCTGGTGTTCGGTCAGTACTGTGTGCAGCATGTGTGCGGCGGCTGCGTTACGCTCCACCCGTTCCGCAGTGATACTGGCCTCCGTGTGCAGGGCAGCTGCCGCCTCTGACTGGTCGTAGAGACCTTTGGCTGCAGCATGGTCGATGCGCCCCTTCAGGTGGTTCGTTTTAGCCGTCTCTTCTTCTAACTGTTGCCTGGTAGAACCGACCAATTCTTCCGCGTTACGAAGGCGCATCAACGTACCCTCCAGGTCTACTGCCCCCGCTGCTTCCGCGGCTTCAGTCGACTGTTCCCGCCGCTGTTCCACACGTGCTTGCGCTTCTTCGAGGTGCGCAGCAAGGTCCGCGTCAGAATGCGCGGCACGCGCGTCCCCCAGCGCTTCTTCGGCCCTGTCATGGTCACGCTGGGCCACTTTGTGTCCGTAGCCTGCCACCGTCAGGTCCTTGTCAAATTCCCCGGCAAGCGCTTGTTGCTTCGCCAGCTCCCCCTGTATCCGGCTTAGGGCAGCCCGCGCTTCCTCTTCGGTCGTCTTAGCGACCTCCACTGCAGCGGCCAGTTCCGACCTGTCCGCTTCCGGCGCGGTCCGGTCAGCGACAGCCGCCTTTTTGTCTTCCAGTTGCTGGCCTAACTGTTCCAAGGTTGCGGAACCCAAGATGGTGTCCAGCACGACCGTTGCACGCTTTTCTTCCGCCTCTGCGGCCGCCCTCTCCTCCGCGCGCTCAGCTGCCTGCCCTATGTCAACAACGCCCGCCTCATCTAACCCCTGCTGCAGGGCGCGCCGCGCTTTTTCGACTTGGACGGCTAGTTCCTCTGGTGCACGGGCAGGTTCAACCAGCACGCGCACTACGTCCGGGACTTCCACTTTCACCGGCTGCAACGCACTAACCGTGTGCGGGTCGCCAACACTGATGCCTTCGCCCCCAACCAGGACCTGCTCGGCGCCAAGCGATGTCACGGTCACCTGGGCTGCAGCCGCCACCTGGCTAGCCTCAGCCACCTCCAGCTCCCTATCCAAACCCTGCAAGCGGGTAACAACACCCTTGTCGACCAGGTTGACGTTCAACTGCGCCCGCGCTGCAACCAACGCTTCCTGCTGCACTTTCGCCGCCGCCAAGTCAGCCTGCAGCCTCTCCATGTCCGCAATGCTGCCCGCCAGATCCGCCTGTTCCTGCGCTGCCTCCACAGCTGCAAGCGTCTCTTGGTGACGTTGCTGGGCGCTTTCCACCCGTTCCTCCAAGGCACCCAGAACATCGTTTGCTTCGCCGGCAAGTTTTTCAGCACTGCGCAGCTTGTCTTGGCCCGTTTCCAGCTCTTCTACCAACTTCTGCAGGTCAGCCACCAGCCTCTCCCGCCGCGCAACTGACTCCCCCGCTGCTTCCAGTTCCCTGAGCGCAACCGCCAGGTCGCTTTCCGCACGTTTGGCAACCGAATCTAACTGCTCAACACGGGCGGCCTCCGCCTGCTGGGCGACCAAGTCCTTTTCCGCCTGCACCAGCTTTTCCGTCAAGGCCTGCACGCGGCCACTACTTACCTGGTGGGCTACGCGCCACTCATCCAGTTCAGCATCACTGGCCGCCACTTCCTCAGCCCGCTTGCCCGCCTCCTCCAAGCGCTGCCGAGCCCCCTTCAATTCAGTGCTGGGCAGGCCCGTCTTCGTGTAGTAGCGCCCGTATTCGGCTGCAACCCGGTCCAGCAAGTCAGTCGCATCCCCCGGATCGGCTTCGCCGCCCTCTTCCACCCCCGCGCCTGTCCCAGAGACAGACAGGGAGTCTGTAAGGGCCTGCTGCAACGCTGGGATAGACACCAGGTCCGGCTGCTGCAAAGACTGCCCCTGCGCCACGTCCAGGGCAGCCAGAAGGCCCCCATCCACGGCCCCATCCAACAGTTCCGCAAACCGTTCGTGCGCTTGGTCTCCGGACCGCTGCTCAGGCCGGGCCCCGCGCACATCCAATTGTGCTTCCCGACCGCGCCCCCAGCGCTTGCGGTAATGCAGCTCCTGATCCCCCAGTTGGACCACTACCGCGGCTTCCGCCCCCACATCCTTACCAATTGGCATGATGGCGCGAATAAACTTGTCGTTTGAAGTGTGTTTGTGGGTGCGTAGCAGACGCCAGGCTTCCGCAAGCGTGGACTTACCGGCCTCGTTCGGCCCGTTCACAACCGTCACACCATCGGCAAACTGGACCCGCCACTGGTCTACGCCCCGAAAGTTTTTTAGTTCCAACTCCCGCAGTCTCACTGGGTGCCTCCCTGCCCCACAAACCGGTAGAGAAGCCGCAGGGCGCCCTCGGCTGCCTGCGCGTCTTCACCATCCCCGCCCGCCCGGGTCCGCAACTCGTCCACCGCATCCTGAGCGAAACCACTTAGGCCCAGGCCAGCGAAATCCTCATCATCCGCCACCAGGGCCAGGTCCGTGTGCCGCTGCCAATAGTCCAGCCGTGCGAACAGTTCCCCGGCCCGCGCCAACCCGTCATCTAACTGCGCCATTTGACTAATGGTCAGTGTGCCCGTCAGTTTCAGCCACACTGCAGTGGTCTCCTTGTTCGGAACAGCGTCCAGGGTTCCCAGAAACTCTGCCACATCCGCCCCCGACTCCAGTTGGGCGGACAAGGTCAAGAACTGCCACGACCCGACCGGGACAACGTCGACGTTCACCCGCGGCTCTTTGATCCCAGGCCCTGAACCGACCGGGGTGGCTGGCAAGTTCAGGTCCACGACCAGCACATTGCCGGGGTCAATTTCTCTTCTGTGGGTGACCTCCGGCGTCCCCGGGTACCAGATCTGGGGCGCCACCTCCCAGGTCCCGTGCCTGTCCCCCAAAACAGCGAAATGGATGACCCCGGAACCGAGGGCCGCCTGGAGGGGCCCTGAGCGAATAGTCGCCAGGTCGCCAGCGTCGGGGTTCAAACTATCCACGGCACCATGGCCAAGAAGTACCCGTAACTGTCCTGTTGGGGGAGCTTCCAACCCCTCTAGGGCGGCCGCCACCAGGTCGCGGCCGGGAAACTTAGAACGCCACGGCGCGCCCACAACCTGTACGCCAGGAACCACTTCCACCGGCTGGCTGTCCCGTAAGACGATCACGTTCGCGGGACAGTAATCCAAGAAGTCGGGGGAATCGAAAAGGGAGGCCGCATCCAGCGGATCATGGTTGGCGGGAAGGATCACTACCGGGACAGGGAACGCGCGCAGGGCCTCACACGTTTTCGCCACAACTTTGCGATCCAAACTGTTCGACTCGAACGTGTCCCCACCAACCAGAACGAACTGTGCCTCTACCTCATCAGCGACCTGGCCAATCCGCTTCACCGCGTCGAAGCGGGCCTGATGGTACCTAGGCCTGGCCTCATCATCCAGGTAGCGGGCAGCCATACCCAGCTGCCAGTCCGCGGTTGCCACAAAACGCACGCGCCGTCACCATGCCCCATCCGGTCAGCTCTGCCGCCACCATGCGGCCCGATTCAGTTAGTCCCTCAATTATTCTCGCTAGCAATTCTTGCGGGCAGCTCATCTCGCTGCAAGCCCACGCAAGCTGCCCTGTGGATGAGAGCCCGACTATTTGAAGCCGTCAGCGAATCGCGTTAGCAGGTGCGCTAATGTTTGCTTCTCGTCCTCGGAGAACTGGTCGAGGGCGCCCACCACCCTAGCGCGGCGGCGATTGAGCACGCGTTCGGCTGCTTCCCGTCCCGCCGTGGTAAGGGCAATGACGGCCCGGCGCGCGTCTTCCGGGTCGGTTTCCCGCTCCAGTAGACCGTCCTGCACGCCCTGGGCCACTAGGCGCGAGGCGCGCGGCTGGTCCACGTCTACCGCCTGCGCCAGTTCACTGACCCCCAACGGGCCGGCAGCGCGGAGCAAAGTTAGAAGCAGACGCGTGAACGCTGCTCCCCCACCATGCCCGCGCCCGCCCCTGGGACCGTGACCGCGGGGCCGCCCACCCCTGGAGCCTTGGCCGCCGTGACCGTGATGCCTCCGCACCGAAAGTGGGGGCGCAAAACGCAGCTGGTCCAGGGCCAGAGCTATGCGGTCAGGGATCAGGTCTGCGTTATTCACGTCCTCCACGATATATGTCACTTGACATGCACCGCAACGCATGTAACAGTACATGTATCTGTTGGAGATGAGAGGAGCCGCAATGGCTCACGAAGAAAACACTGAAGGCAAGACGGAAGAAACCGTTGAAGTAGAAGAGGTTCTGGAAGCGAAGGCCCCCCGGAAAGGCGGGCGCGGGAAGCGCATGCATCACGAGAACCGCCGGGACCTAGAAATCGCGATGGAGGCCCTGCAGCGCATCTCGGAGCGCATGGACGCTCACGCGGAACGCCGGCGCCACCATAAAGGCCACGGTAAAGGGCACGGTGGGGGCCACGGCAAGGGTCATGCTGGGGGTCGCAGTGGGGGCAAAGGACACGGTCAGGAGGGTCGTCTGCATGGCCACGGTGTCGCTGAGGGCGGTCGCCCTGAGTGGGAGTGGGACCACGAGGTGCCCGACCACCACGCCGAGTAAGCAAGGTGGGACGGTGGGACCGGCCCAAACGGCTAGCCGGAAGGATCTGGCGAAGCGGTAGGGCCGGTACGCTGTGGATGTGACCAACACGCCGCCCCCTGTGGGACCTGATTCGCCCGAACCGTCGCTGTCCGGGCAGTTTTCGCCCGAACAACTGCAGCGCCGCGCCCGCGAGCTTCGCCGCCTGCTGCTGCTATACGAGTTCGCCCTGGAATCCTTAAACACGAATATCAACATTCTGCGGGATGAGTTCCGGCTGTTGCACGACTACAACCCGATTGAGCATGTGACTTCGCGGGTGAAGGAACCTCAGTCCATCTTGGACAAGGCCCTGCGCAAGGGGACACCGCTGACGCCGGAGGGGATTCAGCGGGAAATCCTGGATGTTGCTGGCGTGCGCATCACGTGTAGTTTCCCGTCCGACATTTACCGGGTGCGGGAGCACTTGCTTACCCGCGGCGGTTTGCGTCTGGTGCAGGAAAAGGATTACGTCGCTAACCCGAAACCGAACGGTTACCAGTCGCTGCATTTGATTGTTCAGGTTCCCGTGGACCTGTCGGACGCCCGCGAATGGGTTCCTGTCGAAATTCAGTTGCGCACTATTGCCATGGACTTTTGGGCGTCCCTGGAGCACAAGATTTACTACAAGTACCGCGGGGACGTCCCAGACCGAATGATTGAACGGTTGAAGGAAGCCGCGGAAACGTCAGCCGCACTGGATGCAGAAATGGAGCAACTGCACCAGGAGATCCAGGATCTGCCCCACGAAGGGGGCGCTGACCCTAATGATCCCCTACTGCCGTTGATAGACGCTATTCGGCGGGGAGCGGCTGGACAGCCGCCCCCAACACTTCCCCCACCGGACCGTGAATGACCAGGGTCGCCCGGGAATCGGCTGGGGTGGGCGACAGGTTTATGACCACCAGGTTTTTCCCGCTGAACAGGGGGACCAGCCCGGCTGCCGGGTAAACTGCAAGCGAGGTTCCAGCAACGATCAGTGTGTCTGCTTCGGCCACTGCGTCGGCGGCGGCTTCTAACGTCCCGGGTGGGAGCGACTCCCCGTACAGGGTGACTTCTGGTTTCAGCATGCCCCCACAGGTGCAGGTGGGAATCGGGGCTGCCCCCTCCGCCACCAGCGCTTCGTGAACGGCGTCCCCCTGGTATTCTTCCGCGCAGTCCACGCACCGGTAACGCGACAATGTTCCATGTAGTTCGAGGACGTTTTCGCTGCCACCTTTTTGGTGCAAGCCGTCAATGTTTTGGGTGATGACCGCGGTGAGGACGCCGCGTTGTTCAAGTTCCGCAAGCGCCCGGTGCGCCTCGTTGGGCTCCGCGTCTGGCCGGTACAGCAGTTCCTTCACGTACTGGTAGAAAGTTTTGGGGGCAGTGTAGAAGAAGTCGGACGACAAGACTTCCTCTGGCCCAGCGTCGAACTGTTCTATGGATGCGCGCCTGGATTCTTCCGACCGGAAGTCCGGGATGCCCGACTCTGTGGACACTCCCGCGCCCCCAAAGAAGACGATGCGTGAGGAACTGTTGATGACGTCGCGCAATTGCGCTGCTTTTCTTGCCAATTCGGGGTTCATTAAGATGGCCTCCTTCATCCAGGCTCTCATACACCCGCCGCGCGGCCGTGAACTTGACCTGCCGTAGGGTAAACACATGACTACTGATGACACGAATTTTACTGACACTGCTGTGACTGACACGGCCCTTACTGACGCTGACTTGCGGCACTTGTCCCGCGCTGTGGAACTGGCTGAGCAGGCCCTGGAATCAGGGGACGCCCCTTTCGGTTCGGTTCTGGTGGACGAGGGCGGGCGCGTCCTGTTTGAAGATCACAATCGGATTGCTGGCGGGGATTCGACGCGGCACCCGGAGTTTGAGATTGCCCGCTGGTCCGCAGCCAACCTGACACCCGAGCAGCGGGCGCGTGCCACCGTGTACACCTCCGGGGAGCACTGCCCCATGTGCGCCGCCGCGCACGCCTGGGTCGGTTTGGGGCGCATTGTTTACGCTTCTAGCTCCGCCCAGTTGCAGCAGTGGGTCGCAGAGTTCGGCACGCCCCCCGGCCCTGTGGCCGCCCTGCCCATCCAACAGGTGGCACCCGGGCTAACGGTCCAGGGTCCGGTCAGCCAGTTCACGGAAACACTGAAAGATTTGCAGCGCCGCTACCGGGTAACCGACTAGCCGCCCAGCACCCATTTAC
>CAYFVT010000052.1:0-9471 GCA_964346705.1 uncultured Actinomyces sp.
TTTGGGGGACCAGGACGTTTTCCAAACGGGATACCGCAGTGTTTTCAGTTTCGCCCTGGAAGCGGGAGAGAGCGCCCAGTCCGCAGCCGAACAGCAGTTGCGGCGCTGGTTGCGCGGACGTAACCGCGGCGTGGACCGCCGGGCCTTAGATGACTGGGATGGCCGGACTTTCACGCAGCTAACCAGCGGGACGGAAGTGCGCGCGGTGCGTTTTGAAGATGAGCGCAGCGGCCAATCCGCCATCCGCTTCCAAGTCTTGGACCGGGCGCAGGACACGGCTCACCGGGTGCAGCTGTCCGCGTACGAATCGGGTCCAGCCGAACGGCCGGAAGCAGTTTTTATTGTCGAGGTCGCCCGCTCCGCGGAGGAGGCGAGTGCCAACACCCCGTCGTCTGTGATGCTGGAAGTTGCCCCGCCCGCACTGGTTCCCCAGGTTTTGAACGACAAGAGGGCGTTTGACGCTGACACCAGGTTGCAGGGAGTGCCGCGAACAATTCACAGCAGTGACGTGGATGAACTGGTTGCGGCCATCACCGACTCAGGGCGACAGTGCGCGCTGATCATTGGGTCTTCGCTGGAGCCCGCGGCGGACGAGAACTGGCGAACCCTGCTTGGCGCTCTCAGCGGCAACGCGGTTGGGGTAAGCGGGATTTACGCCGTCTCGGCGGCCGCTGTGGAAGAGCTGAATAGCCGCTTGCCTTCCGCCTTGCAGGTTCCACCCGGCCATGTTCGCGTCATTGCTCCCAAAGTCAATTTTGAGCAGCCTGACGTGCGTCGTCATCCTCTTCTGACCCCGGACTGGCTCTTTGAAGGGCTTGATGAGGGCGGCCGGCCCACCCTGAACGCGGTCCAGGAAATGGGGTTCGAGCCCCGCCGGCTCTCCGTTGAGGGCGTGCTGCCGAAGGAGGTGCGCCGCGTCCTCACCTTGTTGGATAAGGAGGAAAGGCGGCACCAGATCACTCAAGAGGTGGCCCGCGACGTGGAAGAGGCCGCCACCTTCGCTAGTCGCAGCGAGCTGCACCGCGATAGCGCTGCGGATCAGGGTGTTGACTTGTTCTCTCTGGTGGCTGACTGGCTTGGTTTGGAACAGGATGAGGTCACCGACCAGACAATTGAAGACCAGTTGTTGCAGTTGGACCGGCAGATTGCGCGTGACCGTCGCTCGGTCGCTGTGCATGAGCAGCACCTCTCCCGGTCGGAGGAACAAGTGGCGGCCCTCGGCTTGGAGTTAGCCGAACTGGGGGAGGCCCGTGACACCCTTCAAGCCCAACTGGAAGCGGCCCGTAAGGAACTGGAACGTGCCTTGGCTGCCGCCGACAACAACCAGGCGGGACAGTCTGGCGCACCGGGGTCTGAGTCTGATGGGAGTTCCCTGGCCTCCTTGCAACGGAAAATGGCTGCTGCCGACTCAGGCGTGGATGCGACGGACGAGGTCGACTATGCCCTCACTTTCATGGCCGGCCGCCTGCAGCCGCTGATCGCGCACCGGCTTGCACCCCACCTGGGAGACGTCGCTTGGACCGATTTCAAGCGAGCCTTGGACGGGCACGGACCGGGCGAAGGCCCGGATTACAACCCCTTGGACCCGGGGCTGCAGCTCCGAATGTTGACGGAACGTTTGGGGGAGTTGGGTTTCCCGTTTGACAAGCCATATTCGCGGGTGGTGTCTAGCGCTGCTAATCAGTTGCGGCCTTTGCGTAACAAGTGGTCTCACCATGAGCCTTTGGAGGCAATGGATGCGTTCCGGGCGCATGACAGCGTGGAGCGGATCCTCAGCGAACTGGGGGACGCTGCCGGCGCTCAAGCGGCCGCTGAGAAACGGGATGAGACTGGGATGAAAATCTGGGGCAGCGCGACCCCAGAGGGCGGCCCCACCGAAGACGCAGGTGCCCACGGGTTGGCCGAGGCCCACAACCAGCCGACCCGCGCGGCTGCCGACGGGTCTAACTTGGGGACCATTTTCGTGCAGTGGCAAGTGTCGAATGACCCGGCTTACGTTGATTTGGCTGACCTGACGAACAAGGACAACGGCCTCCTCGTCCAGGAAACAGCGGAGAGGATCGTGGCTGTAGAGTGGCCGATCTCCATTGAATTGCTGGGCACGCTTACTGCCAATGAGTCCGGGTGGAAGCGTCTGGTCCCAGAACGCAGGAAAGCGGTTGAACAGCAGATTCGCCGTGCCAACGTGACAGTGGATGGGGATGGCTTCGTGTGGCCGCGGGACGTGGACCCGCACCAGTGGAACGGTTACCGGAAGGACGCGGTGGCAGCGGGCCGCGACGTGACGGACATCAGCCCAACGGAGGTTCGCAACGCCGCATCCCACCTGCAGGAAAGAGATCCGGATCTTGTGGGTGAGGACCTGACGCGGGCCCTACTGGAAACCTTCGGGCAACGCAGGCTCACTGGCCGCACCCGCGAATACTTGGAGGCCGCGCTGGAGGCCCTCCCGGAGGTTCATTCAAACGGCGACCAGACTGCGGGTGACTCTTGAAGAGGTGCCGGCCCGCTGGGGTTTAAACGCTGGCCCCTGCGCAACCAAACTGAGGATCTAGCGTCGGTTGCCCCCATATTTGACGGGGTTCGGCGCGGCATCTACGTCTTGGAGTTCGCGGACGGTGAACAGTATGTCGGGAAGGCGGAGAATGTTGTTTCCCGCTACCAGAGCCACCGCCACGGCTCGGACCATCATGAGCCGTGGACGGACATCGTTGCCATCCAATTTGCCCAGGTTCCGAAGGGGGACCTGGACGCGTTGGAGCGCGGGGAGATCACCCGGCGCCGACAGCAGGTGACCCTGCGCAACAAGGTGCACAACTTCGGACACGCCCAGCCTTCCCCGCTGGATCCGCTGGTTCCCATCCCTTTCCAGAAACACTGGGCAACCGGCGACCCGGACTATGACCTGGAGTCGTTCGTCCAGGCCGCACAACGCAAGCGCGGTCCGACCCCGAAGCTGTTGAGATCTAAACAGGCTCAAGAGCTCCTGCCGGATGGGCGCCCCGTCTGGCAGGCTGTCGTCGATGAGCTGGCACTGATCGTGGCGGAGTGCATTCCGAACGCGGTAGAAACGGAAGGGAGTTTTTGGAGCATCTCCGATTACCCCGCGACCGCCCGGGGCCGCTTCGCCACGCTGAACGTCGGCACGATGGAGTTGGCTGCCTTTCCAAGGGTGACGATGGAAGAAGAGGGCGTGCTGACCCCAAGCAAGGGGCACACGTGGTACCTGAACGCTTCTGCCGGCACCTTCGTTCCGCCGGGGACTGACCCGGATGACCTCCCAAAAGGCTACGTGTACGAACTTGATGGGTGGCCGGAGGGTATGCCGTTCTGGATCAGCAGCAGGCCCCGCAGCTATGCGGTCCCCGTCGACGTTTTAATGATGCCTTTGGGGGTTCTGGGGCTCGCGTGGCTGGGGGAAGAGGAAGTGCTTGGTGTGCGCCGGCTTGCCATCCAGGCCATGCGCCAGGGGTCGGCGCGGGTGAACAGCCGCAGTTACAGCGCCGAGCTGACACGGTTGGTCTACGAGCGCATAGCGCAGTGGATTCGGGAAGAGGACGAAGACCCTACCGTTTAGTGGGGGCAACGCTTGCGGGATGCGAACATGCCGGTGGGGTCCATTAGGCTGTTAACGCCAACGGGTACCGCCCCGGCGCCCTTAATCGGTTTGGCGGTGCCGACCGGCTTTAAGCGAAGGAGCTGCAATGATGTCTGCCCCGGAAGGTTCAACCCCGACGGGCTCAGCCCCAATCCATCCCCCGTCGCACGGCCGTGCTGATGTAGCGGAGGTAGGGGCGGAAGTGTTCGCTCCCGGCACCACGGTGAAGGTGCGGGATGAGGAATGGCTGGTCGAATCATCCAGCCAAGACGGTGACCTGACCTGGCTGACAGTGCGGGGCTTGCGCGGGCTGGTCCAGGACACGGTCGCAACCTTCTCACCCCAGTTAGACAGTATTGAGCGGTCCTCCCCGAAAGACACGAAGGTCATTGCGGACGACTCCCCTCACTACCGGCGGGCACGCCTCTGGCTGGAAGCGGTCCTGCGGAAGACCCCAGAGCCCATCCGTTCCACGGAAATCACCCTGGCCGACCAAGGCTTGGCTGACCCCCTGAGCTATCAGTTGGAGGCCGTCCGCAAAGCGATCAGCGACCAGAATCCGCGTTGCCGCATCCTGCTTGCAGACGCGGTTGGACTGGGGAAGACCATTGAGATCGGCATGATCCTGTCCGAACTGGCCCGGCGCGGGAAGGGCGAGCGGATCCTGATAGTCACCCCCCGCCACGTTCTGGAGCAAACCCAACTGGAATTGTGGAGCAGGTTTGGCCTGCCTTTCGTCCGCCTGGATTCGGCGGGCATCCAGCGGGTGCGCCAGAAGATTCCGGCCACCCGCAACCCGTTCACCTACTACCCGCGTGCCATTGTCTCCATTGACACCCTGAAGTCCGACCAGTACGCGCACCAGATCGGCAGCCAGCACTGGGATGCGGTGGTCATCGACGAATCCCACAACCTGTCCAACGTGGAAACGTTGAACAACCGCTTGGCGAGGACGCTGGCAGCCAACACGGACGCGCTGATTCTCGCTTCGGCCACCCCACACAACGGGCGTGCCGAATCGTTTGCTGAACTGATCCGCCTGCTTGATCCGACCGCGATCACCCCCGACGGGAAGCTAATCCCGGAAGAGGTTGACCGCCTGGTGGTGCGCCGCCACCGCCACTCGCCCGCCGTGGCTTCTGAAGTGGGTGCTGACTGGGCGGAACGCGCCGAACCCGTACAGATCCTGATCGAACCCAGCCCCGCCGAAGACACACTGGCCACCGAACTGGCTGAAACCTGGCTGCACCCGGAAGGGGGCAAATCCCCGGTCACGGACGCGAGGGGCGCGGAAGCACTGTTCCCGTGGACGTTGGCTAAAGCGTTTCTCTCAAGTCCGGCCGCACTGCTGGAGACGGTGCGCTCCCGCAAGCGCCGCGCCGCAGACGCGGGCAAGCTAGGCCCAGAAGAAGCAGCGGCTCTGGACAGGCTGGAGCTGCTGGCCGCAGACGCTGAAGGGTCCTCTTCCGGCAAGTTTGATCATTTGGTTGACTACCTGAAGGACATTGGGGTGAAGCGTGGCAGCGAAACCCGCGCAGTGGTTTTCGCGGAGCGGGTTGCCACCCTGCATTGGCTGGCTGAACGCTTACCGAAGGCTCTTGGCATGCCGAAGAACGCGTTTGAGGTTCTTCACGGCAGCGTGGGCGACATTGAGCAGCAGCGAATTGTGGACGAGTTCTCCCGCAAGGCATCCCCACTGCGGGTGCTGATCACGTCTGATGTGGCGTCCGAGGGCGTCAACCTGCACATGCAGTGCCACCACCTGATCCACTACGACCTGCCTTGGTCGCTCATCCGCATCGAACAACGCAACGGTCGCATTGACAGGTACGGGCAACGCCACTCGCCTCAGATTGCGATGATGGTTCTTTCTCCTTCCCACCCGCAGTTCTCCGGGGACATCCGGGTCCTCACGGCCCTGATGGAGCGAGAGCATGAAGCCCACCGGGCCCTTGGTGAATCCTCCTCTCTGATGGGCAAGTACTCAGTCAGCGCGGAAGAGGAAGAGATCAAACGGGTCCTGGCAGGGCGGAAACCGCTAGATGAGGCCATGCTGGAACCCGCGCAAGTGGTCGATGAGGGCGACCAGGTTGGGGCCCTTTTCGCCCAGCTCTTCGGCACGCCAGGCCCGCAGGCGTCGGGCCCCTCCCAGGCGGATCCGTTTGCGACAGGTCTGCCTAGCGCGGGGTTCCCAACTGCGGATGGCCCGACTACGGGTGGCCCCGCTCTGGATGGCCCCGGTTCGGATGGCCGCGGCCCGGATGACTCGCGTGGTGGCGTGCTTTATTCGTCGCAGTTGGAGTTCTTGCAGGAGGCGCTTGCGGAGGTGTTCGCATCCCCCGGCCAGCAGCACCCGCAGGGTGTGGGGTTCACTTACGACAAGGACCACGGGATCGCCCATTTGACTCCGCCCGCGGACCTGGCACAGCGCTTAGAGGTCCTGCCGCAGTCGTTCTTGAAAGACCGGCGGGTGACGGAACGCCTGAAGCTCGCCACCACCAGACTTCAAGGTGAGGCACGCATGAAAGCCGCCCGCGCCGACAAGGATGGTTCGTCTTGGCCGGATGCCAGTTACCTTGCTCCGTTACATCCCGTCTTGGAGTGGGCAACCGACAGGTCCCTATCTTCTTTGGGACGTGGGGAGATCTTCGCGGTTCGCGGCGATGTCGAGATACCGACAGTGCTGGTGCTTGCCACGTTGATGAACGCTGCCGGCGCGTCGGCTGCCGCTGCTTGGGCTGGGGTCCACTTTCCAGACTTGAGCAACCCCGAGTTCAACTGGGTGCAGCCTTATGAATCAGCGGCTGAAGCAATTGCCACTTATAACTGGCAGGCGATGAAAAGTAACATCGGGCCTGTTGCAAACGTAGCAGCGCTGCAAGGTCTGATCCCACAAGCTGTGGATGCCGCGGAGAGGTGGGCGTCGACCTGGTTCGGCGCGGTCCAAGACCTGGTCCTGCAAGAACAAGAAGAATGGGCGCAGCGCAGCGAACGCTGGCAGGAAGAGGCCGCAGGCTTCACGCAACGTAAAGAGGTGCGTGCCCGGCGAAAGGCAGCGCAGGAGCAGGCTGCTTACCTGCAGGGCCT
This sequence comes from uncultured Actinomyces sp., assembly GCA_964346705.1. GTDB lineage: Bacteria > Actinomycetota > Actinomycetes > Actinomycetales > Actinomycetaceae > Scrofimicrobium. The sequence goes on from CAYFVT010000052.1 coordinate 6,686, forward strand.
GGCACCCAGCCGGCGTCTAGTCCGCCCCATCATGGTCGTGGTGCCGCAGGATTGGCCCGTGGCAGAAGAGGATAGTAATGCCGTCGCATGAAGCAATAGTTATTGGTTCCGACTGGATTTCCGAGCACTACCTGACCACGACAGGCAAAGGGTCGTTTAACTCCTCGGTACGTGCCCGGCGCAAGCAATGGGACCGGGAGGACAAGGACGGACACGCCAGCCCCAGGGCGAAGTTTGCGGCCGGGCGGCAAACCCTGCTCCGCACGCTAGCCCAAGTAGATGAGACCGCGCAGAGTGCCCCCACGCCAAGAAAGCGGGCTGAAGCCTTGCAGCAGTCGCGGACCTACAGGGAGTACCTGGACCTGGTGCTGGATATCCTTGGCCTCACCGCAGGCCGCGGCGTTCACGTCACCCGGGAGGGGTCCCTGCTCCTGGTCAGCCGCCCGGGCACACCACCGAATCTGGCAGTGGTAGAAATGCAGCCGGCCGAAACCCCGGAAGATGTCATCTCCCGCAGCGAAGCCAACCTGCTTACCCCAACAATCCTGCGAGAGGACACGGAAGGCGAGCAGGAGGACGGCGGCGAAGAGTTCACCAACGCCGCGCGCCTGACCTCCGCAGTCTTCCTGGAAGACCCTAAGCCCGACTTCGCGCTGCTGCTGGCAGGCAAATGGGTGGTGCTGGCCGAACGGGCCCGGTGGGCGGAGGGCCGCTTCCTGGCGATTGACCTCCAATTAGTGGCGGAACGGAACGACACCCGCGTCGGTCAGGAGATCGACACGGTGCTGACGGCCCTGGAAGCCGAGTCCCTGCTGCCAGACGCTGAAGGCACTGCCTGGTGGACCAGGGAACTGGAAGAATCAATTAAGCACACAGTCGGTGTGTCCCAAGACCTGCGTGAAGGCGTCCGCGAATCCATTGAGCTCATTGCGTCCGAAGTGGTGGCTCGCCGCCGCGCCCAAGGCCTGGACCCGCTGCCACAGGAAGAAGCACAGCCCCTAGCCCGGGAGTCTCTGCGGTTCCTTTATCGGATACTCTTCCTCCTCTACGCGGAAGCCAGCCCCGAGCTGGAAATCCTGCCCATCGGCACCCCCGAATACGAACGCGGCTACTCCCTGGACCGCCTACGGGAACTGCTCCAAGTCCCCCTAAACACCCTGGAGGAGCAGAGCGGCACTCACCTCTACCAGTCCCTGAGCACCCTGTTCCGCCTGGTGAAAGACGGGTTCCAACCCAAAGACCCGGAAGGGATCCGCTTCAACGCGCTGCGGGCCGACCTGTTCGAACCGGAAGCCACCAAACACATTGACCAAGTGGGGCTCGGCGACCAAGCACTGCAGGAAGTCCTCTCCCGCCTGCTGCTCTCCAAAGAACAGAGAGGCAAAGACCGCGGCTTCATTTCCTACGCGGAACTGGGCATCAACCAGTTGGGCGCGGTGTATGAGGGCCTAATGAGCTACACGGGCTTCTTCGCCGAAGACTATTTGTATGAGGTCGCCAAGGATGGCAAAACCGACAAAGGCTCCTGGGTTGTGCCCGCCAGCCGCGTCGACGGAATCGCCGAGAAAGACCTGGTCAAAGCTGAAGATCCAGTTACTGGAGAACTCAAGCCTGTTACGTACGAGCCCGGGTCGTTCGTCTACCGTCTGGCGGGCCGGGAACGCCAACAGTCCGCCTCCTATTACACGCCGGAAGTCCTCACCCGCTTCACCGTCGGCCAAGGCCTAGAAGAACTCATCACCGCAGAAACCACTGCAGAGGAAATCCTGGAATTCAAAGTGTGCGAACCCGCCCTGGGCTCAGGGGCCTTCGCCATTGAAGCCACCAGACAGTTGGCCGAGCAGTACCTGAAACGCCGGCAAGCGGAACTGGGCGAAACCATCGACCCGACCGACTACCCGAAGGAACTACAAAAAGCCAAGGCCTACATTGCCCTGCACAATGTGTACGGGGTTGACCTGAACGAGACCGCGGTGGAGCTGGCGGAGATTTCCCTGTGGTTAGACACCATGGTCGCCGGATTAGACGCCCCCTGGTTCGGCCTGCACCTGCGCGCCGGAAACTCCCTCATTGGGGCCCGCCACGCCATTTACCGTCCAAGTGACCTCAAGAAACGCGCCTGGCTGAAGAAAACCCCCACAGACGTCAGCATGGAACGTCTAGCCGACGATCTGGACAGAGGCCTGGTTGGCACCGACATTGGGGACGGCATCCACCATTTCCTCTTACCAGCCGACGGGTGGGGCAGCGCGGTGGCCTCCAAAGAAGGCAAAGAACTAGAACCCGAAAAGACCAAGGCCCTGCGCGACTGGGCCCGCCAGGTGAAATCCCAACCCACCAAGAAACAGGTAGATCAGCTGCAGCGACTGGCCCGGCGGGTGGAGCGCCTGTGGCAGTTCTCCCTGCAACGCCTCCGCATCGCCGAAGAACAATCAGCCCGCAAAGTCGACGTGTGGGGGGCGGAAACAACCCAGCAGCACAGCGGCGTGCAAAGAGAAGACATCGAGGCCGCGCTAGCCGACCCCAACGGTGCCTATCAGCGCTTGCGGACCGTCATGAACGCCTGGACCGCACTGTGGTTTTGGCCGCTTACGGATGAGCAAACCAAAGTCAAAACGGCACTGGGCACACTGAATGTTGATCCGCCATCATTTCAGGATTGGCTGGACACCCTCACAGCACTACTTGGCTCCCCGGGGAAGAAGGACTCTTGGGAGGCGGATGACTTCCTGTCCCAAGTCGACTGGGAAGGGCTGGGGCAAGCCGAGCAGCTAGACCTTGAGTTC
>CAYFVT010000053.1:0-6933 GCA_964346705.1 uncultured Actinomyces sp.
CAGCTCGCAGTAACTCGATCGTCGTGAGCTCAGAAGTGACCAGCTGGGCGGACATGTCAGCTAGCCAGAGGCGCAGTTGGTCCGTCTCAGGCTCGTCAGCGACCAGCTTCACCAGGGCAGAAGTGTCAGCGTAGATCAGCATGGCAGCCCGCTACTCGTGAGGAACGGACTAGTAGCGGGCATTAGCACGGTCCTCTTCTAGAATTTCGCTCAAGCTTGGCCCCTCCCAGTCCTGGGGCCTTGGTGGTTCCAGGTCCTGAATGGCGCCGCTGGCCGGGGTGACCAGCCCAGCGTGCTCCATCTGCTCCAAGGCCGTTGGTCGCAGCCCGGTTATAAGGGCCACCGGGTGTCCGCGGTCCGTCACGGTGAGGGGCTCCCCCGTCCTAGCCCGTGCTATGACCGCGGACGCGTTCTGCTTTAGTTCTCTAATTCCCACAGTCTCCATGTGCTACATGGTAGCACTAAGCCTTCTTGGCTGCCTGCAGCAGGGTGGGTAGGCCCATGCCTTGGGTGCCTTCCAACTGTTCGGCTTGGGTGCGGCAAGAGTATCCGTCAGCCAGGTAAACCGCGTCTGCGGGGGCCCCGCGCAGGGCGGGCAGCAGTTCGTTTTCGGCGACCTTCACGGAAATGTCGTAGTGGCCTTTCTCCATGCCGAAGTTCCCGGCCAGACCACAGCAGCCGGACAGTTTCGTTACGTCGGCACCGATCTTGTCCAGCACCTGCATGTCCGCCTGGTAGCCCATGACCGCGTACTGGTGGCAGTGCGGCTGGGTGATGACTTTCAGGCCGTCAAGGGAGTAGTTGTTGAACCAATCCTCGCCCGGACCCAGATCGGGGTGTGTAAGCAGTTCCGCCAGGGTCATGGTCATCTCGCCAACCGCTGCCGTCCTGGGGTCACCCGGCAGTAGGTCCTGCAAGTCGTCCCGCATGACCGCAATCGCGGAGGGCTCTACCCCCACAATCGGCACCCCGGCTAGGGCGGCAGGCCCCAGAATGTCCAGAGCATGACGCAGTTGCCGTTTGGCTCCGTCCAACTGGCCGGTGGAGATCCAAGTGATACCCGAACCTGCTTGCCCTGACGGCACGCGGACGGTGTAGCCCGCGTCTTGCAGGACTTCCACCATGGATTGGGCCATGGCTGGGTCCAGGTATTCGCTGAACTCATCCACCCACAGCACCACGTTCTTCACCGGCTTGTCGGCAGTGGGAGCCGGTTGTGAATGAGGCCGTTTTTTGTACCAGCGGGAGAACCTCTCGGTCGCAAACGCGGTCATCTGCCGGCGCGTGTCCAAGCCGGCCAGGGTGAACACCGTCTTGCGGATCGGGGAGAGGGCCATCAGGTGGTTGGCACCCCAAGCAACCGGGGGTAGAGCCGTAACCAGCCTGGCCCAGCGGGGCAGCCACCCCAGCACGTAATGGTTCATTGGGCGCAGGCGGCCCTTGTACTTGCGGAAGGTGACCTCCGACTTGTACTTCGACATGTCCACACCCGCCGGGCAGTCCACGCCGCAGGCCTTGCAGGACAAGCATAGGTCCAGGGACTCGGCCACTTCCGGGCTGGACCAGTCACCCTTGAACGCTCCGCGGGTAAGGTCCTGCAGGATGCGGGCGCGGCCGCGGGTCACGTCCTTCTCATCCTTTGTCGCCTGGTAGCTGGGGCACATGAACCCGCCAATCAGGAAGTTGTCCGCCCGGCATTTGCCGACACCAACGCAGCGGTGAACCGCGGAAGTGAAGTCTCCGCCGTCGGAGATGAAAGCGAAACCTTCGGCCTCAATCGGAATCGCTTCGGGGCGGCGTAGGGACTCCGTGATTGGCGCCGGGTCGACCAGGATGCCCGGGTTCAGCAGGTTCTTCGGGTCAAATAGGGCTTTGAACTGCTCGAACAGGTAGATGGTTTCGTCGGAGTACATGCGGGGCAGCAGGGCGCCGCGGGCCCGGCCGTCACCGTGTTCACCGGAAAGCGACCCGCCGTACTTACCGACCAGGTCGGCCGCGTCCTCCATGAACGCTTTGAACGTGGGCACATCACCCTGTTCCAGCAGGGGCACGTCCATGCGGACGTGGATGCAGCCGTCCCCGAAGTGACCGTAGGTCAGCCCTTCGATTCCGTAGGAGTCCATGAGGACCTCAAAGTCCTCCAGGTACGGGCCCAAAACGGCGGGTGGAACTGCCGCGTCCTCCCACCCCGGCCACGCCTGATTCCCAGCGGGAGTGCGGCCCGCTAGGCCGACCCCGTCCGCGCGGATCCGCCACAAGGCTGCTGCTTCCTGCGGGTCAGTGACCACCCGATAAGCCAGGGCCCCGGAGGCTGCAGCTATTTCTTCGGCCTTTTCGGGGGCGGTGGCGCGCTCGTCCTCGCCCACCTCACAGAACAGCCAGCCTTCACCCGCAGGCAATTCGGGGACGCTGCCGCGGTGGCGGCGGACGACCTCTACCAGGCGCGAATCCATGCCCTCCAGCGCTAAGGGCTTCAGTTGCAGCAGGCCCTCCACCGCGTTCGCCGCTTCAACCATGGTTGGGTAACCCAGCACCAGCAGGATCGGTTTCTTCGGAATCGGCTTCAGCTCCAGGGTCGCTTCCAGGACGGTGACGCACGTGCCTTCCGTCCCCACCAGAGCCTTGGCTAGATCGCGGCCCTTTTCGGGCAACAGGTGCTCCATGGAGTAGCCAGATACCTGGCGGACAAAACGGCCTAACTCGGTGCGGATGGTCGCCAGGTTGCTGTCAACCAAATCAGTCAAGCCTGGGACCTGGTCCAATGTTTTCTTGCCGGCCCCGGCCGTAAAGCGCCGCCCCAAACCGTCTATGACATCTAGGGAAATCACGTTGTCGGACGTGCGGCCAAAAGTCAGCGCGTGGGGGCCGCAAGCGTTGTTGCCGATCATGCCGCCCATGGTGGCGCGGTTCTTCGTGGACGGGTCGGGACCAAACCAGAGGCCAAACGGCGCCGCGGCTTCCTGCAGGTCGGACATGATGACGCCCGGCTGAACGCGGGCGATGCGGCGGTCTGGGTCGACCTCCAAAATCTGGTTCATGTAGCGGGAGAAATCCAGGACCACGCCCGGCCCAATCGCGTTCCCAGCAACGGAAGTGCCGCCCCCGCGGGAGGTCACCGGAACGTCGCGTTCCCGCAGGAAAGCTAGGATCGCCTCGGTTTCTTCCGCACTGCGCGGGAAAACCACGGCCAGCGGCTCCACCCGGTAGTTGGAGGCATCCGTCGAGTATTCGGCGCGGCGGCGCTTGGAGGCGTCGACCTCAGTAATTTCAGCCAGTTCGGCAACAAAATCGTTCACCCCTGCATTTTGACAGATGGGCCACACATTCCGCAGGGTGGGCCGCGGGCGCCCCAGCGAATCGTGTCGTCTTTCCCGTGTTGCGGGCCCGTGGGACCATGGAGGGGGCCGATCGTCCTATATTTTGGGCGAGGGCGAAGAAACAACCGCGAACTTTGGGTGGGGAGCAATAATGGTGCAAATCGGAACTTCAACACTGGATGTTTACCCCTTGTGCTTGGGGAACAACACGTTTGGGTGGACGTCGGGTGAGGCGCAGTCGCACCTGGTGTTGGACGCTTACGCGGATGCGGGTGGCAACTTTTTGGACACGGCGGATGTTTACCCAGCGTGGGCGCCGGGCGCTTCGGGTGGGGATTCGGAAATCATCCTTGGTGCTTGGCTGAAGCGGCGGAAACGCGATGAGCTGGTTGTGGCAACGAAGGTCGGGAAACTTCAGGGCCGGCTGGGATTGGCGGCCGGGAACGTGAAGCGCAGTGCGGAGGAGTCTCTGCGCCGCCTGCAAACTGATTACATTGACCTTTATTACGCGCACGCTTTCGATGAGGAAACACCGCTGGAGGAGTCCGTGGCCGCTTTCGCCGCGTTGCAGCGGGAGGGGAAGATCCGCGAAATAGGGGTCTCTAACTTCAGTGCCGCGCAGTTGGGGGCGTGGATGGCGGAAGCCGACCGGCAAGACGTGCCCCGCCCGGTTGCCCTGCAACCGCATTACAACCTGCTGGCGCGGGCCGACTATGAGCAGAACCTGCAGCCGCTGGCAGCCGAGTTTGACCTTGGCGTCATGCCCTACTTCTCCCTGGCCTCTGGCCTGCTGACCGGCAAGTACCGCAGCCGGGAACAAATTGTGGGGGACCGGGCGGGAATGATTGGCCAGTACCTGACCCCAGCAACGTTTGAGGTCATTGACGCGCTGGTGCAGGTGGCCGATGAGCACAACGTGGAACCCGCTTCCGTCGCCATTGCCTGGCTGCTGGCAAACCCAACAGTCACAGCGCCTGTAGCGTCCGGGCGGAACCCGGAACAAGTGGGCCCACTACTGGAAGGGGTTGGCCTAGCCTTGAGCGACGCGGACCTGGAACTGCTGAACAGCGCTTCCGCGAAGGTTGCTGCCCTCTAGTGGCTGAGACACTGCAGTCCGTGTTCGTACTGTTGGCTAACCCCTGGTTCCGGGTGGGCCTGCTAGCCGTGATCACCGCGGTAATGGCTTACCGGGACCCGCGGCGGATGCGGGTGGCCGTGTTTTTGGCGTGGACGGTGTCCTACGCGGTGTGGCTGCTCTTAGGTGCAGTGGGGGTGCGGTTGAACCAGATCTCTGACGGGGACGGGGCAATCTACCTACTGGTTTTAGGGGCCTTCACGCTGCTGTTGCTGCTGGGCGTAGCCGTGTTTTTCATGTGGACGGGGGCGGTCCTGGTGATCCGGGAGGGTCCCAGCGTGCCCCACTTCCTGTCGCTTGCGGCCGGGGTTGCCATCGCCGTTTACATGGCGGCCTTGGTAGTGACAGCAATGGAGGAAAGCGAGGGCCTATTCGTGCTGTTAGCGCTGGTGGCGTTACCTTTGTCTACGTTCTCTTTCGGCCTGTTTGCCTACTTGCAGTACTCCGCGCTTTATGGCTGGTGGGCGAAACGGTTGGCGCCCCCCGGCAACGTGGTGACGGTGCTGGGGGCGGGCCTGAAAAAGGACCGGGTCACGCCCCTGCTGGCGAAGCGCTTGGACTTGGGGCTGGAAATGTATGCCAAGTCCCTGGACATTTACCCGGATGCGACGCTGATTGTTTCTGGCGGTAAGGGCGGGGATGAGTGGATTTCCGAAGGTGAAGCCATGGGCAACTATGTGCGGGAAACCGGGTGGACCCGCGGCAGGTTACTGCAAGAGATGCGTTCCGTTTCCACGGAGGAGAACCTGCGTTTCTCTGCTGAATTGTTAGAGGACGAGGGCGTCGCCCCGCCCGGTCCCACCACCTGGATGGTTGTTACCTCCGACTTTCATGCTTTCCGGGCGGCCATGCTGATGTCCCGCATGGGTTTACGGGGCAACGCGGTAGGTGCCCGGTCGGTCACCTACTTTTGGACTAGCGCGAAACTGCGGGAATTTATAGCGATCTTGGCGGAGAACCGGGTCAGCACCGTGTTCTTCATAGTCACCTCCGGCCTGCCCCTGGCTGCTTACGTGGCGCTGCGCATCGCGGAACTCTTCTAAGGCCCTGCCTGGATTATGTAGACAAACCCCCTTTGAGCTGGGCTAAGGTAGGCAAACAATGAAGGCGTCCTGTCCAAATCGGCCGGTGCGCAAGCCTGGGAAGGGAACCGGTGCGGAAAACGATACACATTCTTGTAGATGATATTGATGGGTCCGACGCGGTGGAAACTGTCTACTTCTCTGTGGGCGACCACTACTACGAGATAGACCTAGCCCAACATCATTTGGACCAGTTCCACGATCAGATGGACAACTGGGTCAAATATGCCCGCCGCGTCCAACCAGGTGCGGTGAAGGGGGCGCCCTCGTTACCTAACGATGCGTCTCTCATTCGTGCTTGGGCGAAAGAGAAAGGCCTGGAAATAGCGCGGAGGGGGCGGATTCCCGCAGCCGTACGTCAGCAGTATTACGCTGAGACGGTCACCTCTTCTACGGTAAAATGAGGGGTGGCAGGGCTGATACCTGCCGCCATGTAACCGAATAAGGGAAGATTTATGACCTATACGCTTGTTTTGCTTCGCCACGGCGAAAGTGAATGGAACGCTAAGAACCTGTTCACGGGCTGGGTGGATGTCCCACTGTCGGAAAAGGGCGTGGGGGAGGCGAAAGCCAGCGGGGTCATGCTGAAAGAGCAGGGCATCCTGCCTGACCTTCTGTTCACCTCGCTGTTGAAGCGCGCAATCACCACGGCGAACTTGGCGCTTGATGAGGCCGACCGCAGCTGGATTCCCGTCGAACGTTCCTGGCATTTGAATGAAAGGCACTACGGTGCGCTGCAGGGCCTGGACAAGAAGGAAACCCGCGACAAGTACGGGGAAGAGCAGTTCATGCAGTGGCGTCGCTCTTACGACACGCCCCCACCCCCAATCGAGCCGGGCTCAGAGTTCAGCCAGGACGGCGACCCCCGTTATGCGGGTGAGCCCATTCCCCGCACCGAATGCTTGAAGGACGTGCTGGAACGGTTGATGCCGTACTGGGATGAGACCTTGGTCCCCGCCCTGCAGACCGGCAAGACCGTGATGGTCGCAGCGCACGGTAACTCTCTGCGCGCCTTGGTGAAGCACTTGGATGACATTTCGGATGAGGACATTTCTGAACTGAACATTCCGACTGGCATCCCCCTGGTGTACGAACTGGATGAGGAAACGTTGAAACCCGTAGTTAAGGGTGGTCGTTACCTGGATCCGGAGGCGCAGGCCAAGATTGACGCCGTCGCCGCCCAAGGCAAATAACCCCGCCAGCGGTTTGTAGCCAGTTTCCCGTTTGAGGCGCAGCCCGGGATGAGCTTTCGTGCTTGTCCCGGGCTTCGTCATGCCCAGTGAGGATGCGCCCCTGCGGTACCAAACCAAGCAGTGCGGGAGCCCAGGAGCAATCCGGTACCTAACCCGTCAATCCGGGAGTCCAGGAACACACTTTTCGGGGCGTTTTCAGCTCCAAC
>CAYFVT010000053.1:7033-9408 GCA_964346705.1 uncultured Actinomyces sp.
TCAGCTCCAACCCTCCCGAACTATCTAGTCCGGGACCGCAGGGGTGGGGTCGTCCTCTCCTCCGTCCTTGGGGTAGCGGTTCTGGGATGGTGGGGAACCGCTGGGATCGCCGTGCGCGGAAACCTGGCGACTTCCATGGGGTTTTGCTGCCCCACGATCCTTCCTTTTCCCCGCGATCCCAGAACTACGCCCCCAGGGCTGCTCACAACCCGCGCCTGGCCGTCTGAATCGCGGGTAGCGCCAGGTGGTAGAATAGGCCGGGTTTACTTTTAGCAGCGAACGTTCAGGAGCTGAACACATGGGTTTCAAGGTCGGCGAAACAGTGGTGTACCCACACCACGGTGCGGCCACGATTGAAGAAATCGTAATCAGGAAGGTTAAGGGCGAGGAACGCAAGTACCTGGTCCTGCACGTCTTGCAGGGGGACCTGATCATTCAGGTCCCGCAGGACAGTGTTGAGGATGTTGGGGTCCGCGACGTGGTGGACGACAAGGGCTTGGAAGAAGTCCTGGATGTGCTGCGGGAAGTTGATGTTGAGGAACCATCCAACTGGTCTCGTAGGTTCAAGGCGAACCAGGAGAAAATCTCTAACGGTGACATTGTGAGGGTTTCGGAGGTTGTTCGCGACCTTTCCCGTCGCGCTGCGGGTCGTGGCTTGTCGGCTGGTGAGAAGCGAATGTTGACCAAGGCCCGCGGGATTCTCACTTCCGAACTGGCCTTAGCCCGGGACACGGATGAGGAGGATGCCGGCGTTTTCCTGGACGGCGTCCTGCAAGAAGGCATTGACGCGGTAGCGGCCGAAGAAGAGAAGTCCGGCACAGCCAAGGGCAAGAAAACACCCGCCAAGAAAGCCCCCGCCAAAAAGGCAGCGGCGAAGAAAGCACCCGCGAAGAAAGCGCCCGCCAAGAAAGCACCGGCGAAGAAAGCGGAGTAGCCCTGGATGGTGGCGCAGTGAGCGGTGTTGCGGCGGTTTTGACGGCTGCCGGGTCGGGTACTCGCCTGGGCCGGTCACAACCGAAAGCGTTGGTCACAGCCAGGGGTAGGACCCTGTTGGCTTTGGCATTGGAGCGGCTGCTACGGACCCCGGGTATGGGAGTGGTTGCTGTCACGTGCCCGCCGGGCGCAGTTGAACAGTTCACTGCGGCCGCGCTGGAAGTGGCCGAGGGGGACCAGTTCGTCGTGGTTCAAGGTGGAGCCTCCCGCCAGGCGTCCGTCGAAAACGGGATGCAGGCCCTGCTGGCCAACGGCGTGGAGCCGGACGCGGTCGTGCTGGTGCACGACGCCGCGCGAGCCCTGGCCCCGCCAGACATGATGACCGCCCTGGTCGACGCGATCCGCGCAGGCCAGGTCGCGGCCATTCCCGGCCTGGCTGTCCACGACACCGTGAAGCAAGTCCGCACCCAAGGGGACAGTCTCTACGTGCAAGCCACCCTGCCGCGGCAGGACCTGCGGATCGTGCAAACCCCGCAGGCGTTCAACTTCCAAGCGCTTCTGGAAGCTCACCAGGCAGCCACCGACCGTAAAGACAGTGAAGCAACCGCTGCGACGGATGATGCCGGGCTGATGGAAGAAATGGGCCGGCCCGTGGCTGTGGTGCCGGGAAGCCCGCTGGCGTTCAAGGTGACAACGGAGGAAGACCTAATCCGCCTGCGCGAAGTGCTGGGCCAAATTTCTTAGTGGCAGGCGCGGCATCTGCTAGCTTGTTTGAAGGTTTGTACCAGTTTCTTGCAAGGAGCGGCTAATGTCCGGTGCGTCCAGCCCCCTGTCCCCACCACCCGCTGAGGCGGAACCGGCAGGGGAGTTCACCAGTACTGCAACCGGGATTGCAACCGGCCCCACCAGTCCAGTGCCGAAGAACAAGATCATCTCTTGGATGTCCTGGGACTGGGCGGGGTCAGCGTTCAATGCGGTGGCGACCTCGTTCGTTTTCTCCGTTTACCTGACCACTGACGGACTGTTCACGGACACCGCAACCGCGAACATGTACCTGTCGTGGGGCATGACCGTCGCCGGTGTCATCATCGCCCTACTGGCACCAATCACAGGGCAGAGGGCGGACCGGGCCGGCAACGGCCCGAAACTGGTCGGCTGGTTCAGCCTGCTCATCTTCCTGTCGTTAGCGTTCATGTACTTCGTGGCGCCCGAATCACCATTGGGACCGATCGGCGCCCTGTGGTTGGGAATCGCCTTGCTGGGGTTGGGCAACATTTTCTTTGAGTTCGCTTCCGTCAACTACAACGCGATGCTGAACGACCTGTCCACTCCAAAGAACCGGGGCACCATTTCGGGCCTCGGATGGGCCTCGGGCTACATTGGCGGCATGGCTCTGTTGCAAAAATCGTGAAGCTTGAGCATGCTTGGCGGAGATTGGACGG
>CAYFVT010000054.1:0-8069 GCA_964346705.1 uncultured Actinomyces sp.
TTAATTGATGAGGGCGAACTGTACCCGGACCTGCCGATTCCAACCGAGGACGGCCAAGTCTTCGCCGGCTGGTATTTGAACGAAACTGCTGCGGCTGAGTTGGACCACACGCAGCGGATGAACATGTCCCACAAGGCGGAGTGCGGGACCACCTTGCACGCGGCCTGGGTGACCCCGGAAGCTAACGCTGCTGAAGACGCGCACGTTCCCATCCTCATGTACCACTGGTTCACCACGAACCCGGAGGGTGAGGACCACTGGTTGGCCTCTAACTTCCTGTACATCGGGGACTTCGCTGACCATTTGGAGTACGTGAAAGATCAGCAGTTCTACTTGCCTACGTGGCCGGAGTTGAGCGCTTTCATTGATGGCGACCTCTACCTGCCCTCTGAGTCCGTGATTCTGACCGACGATGATGGGCATGACACGTGGTACGAACTGGCTGTGCCCCTAGTTGAAGAGAATGAGGTGCTGTTTACTTCGTTCGTGGTCGGCGCCCGCGGGGTGGGACCGGATGTGACCCCTTACGTTTTGAAGCGCTCACACACGAATGAGATGCATGAGGCCGGCGACAACGGTGAAGGTCGCATAGTCAACTGGTCCCAGGATGAGATTGTGGCCGACATGTTGGAATCGGCAGACATGATTGGCGGCGCCAAAGAGGTCATGGCCTACCCGTACGGGCACAACAATGAGGACGCGTGGGCGGCACTGAGTGAAGCGGGCTGGGAAATGGGCCGCACCGTCGACCACGGTTACGTCACTATTGGCAGCAACAAGTTCACCCTGCCAGTGATCCGCATCAACGCCGGCACCACTGTTGAGGGCCTTGCGGCGATGATTGGCTAAAGCAGGTTTTTGCGTTGCATGTAGGTGAACCCAAGCCAGCCGATGGGTACCTGCAGGTAGAAGGACACCATGCGGTAAATCAGGACACCCGAAACCGCTAGGGGCGTGGGGACGCCAATCACGTGCAGGGCCGCCACCGTGGCTGCCAGCGTGGACCCGATACCGCCTGGCGTGGGCACGGCGGAGCCCAGCGTGTTCCCGATCAGGTAAATCGTGATCCCCGCAAAAACGGAGATCGGGTGTCCCACGGCCTTCATGGAGTAAACCAGGGCAAGGGCCGTGGTGACCGTTTGAATTGTGACACCCACGAACGCCCACACGTAACCGCTTGGGTGCGTCTTCAAATATTTCAGTTGGGTTTGCACTTGGCCCCAGAAGGTGCGGGCTTTGCTCCACACCCAGTCACGAACCTTCGGTACGGCAAGGGTCATGAGAAGGACGAGGACGACTATGCCCGCAATAATCGCGATCTTCTTGATGGGGAACCCGCTGTGCGGGAAGTCGTGATCAAACAGCAGGGAGATCCCCAGCAGCAACAGGGACGTCATGACTTGCGCTAACTCAATGAAAGCCACCACAGCGGCAGCTGCAGCGTCGGTCATTCCCCGGCGTTTCAGGTAATCCAAGTGCATGGACACCGGCCCCAGCCCCATTGGGGCCACAACACCAACGAATGAGGCCGCAACCTGAACTAGGGTTGCATCCTTCAGTGAGATCTTGATGCTCGCCAAGCCCTTCAGGGGCAGTGCCGCCCCCAGCCAGGAGAGGGCAGCAACTATGGCGGCAGCCAGCACCCACCACAGGTTCGCGTGGGCGAAGGCATCTTTCAGTTCGGAAGGTTTTATTTCCCGCCCCAAAATGACCACAACGGCAGCCACCATGACCACGGACAAAACAATCCGCAGTGCCCCGCGGCCTTTCTTTGAGCCGGGACTGGTTGCGCTGGGGGTTTTTGAGCTGGGAGCGGCCTGCCCTGACGCTGCTGGGGCGTTCGCCGAGTCTTGAGTTGTCATGGCTGCTCCGCTCCTCGCATTGTTATTCGCGTTATTTTCGGGGGTTCAGGTCGGACACTGCACGCGCCGTTGCACCCCACGCGGAAGTTAGCTGCTCTTTCACCCCGCGGCGAAGTACTTTGCCCAACTGGTTGCGGGGCAGCTCCGCGATTTGTGTCAGTTTCCGGGGGATAGCGTAGGCGGACAGCCGCTCCCCCGCCCACTCCCTCAGTTCCTCCGCAGTGGGGGCAGGGACGCCCTCTTCCATCACCAGCGCAGCCGTCACCACTTCCTGAGCGTCGTCATCTGTTGGCAGGCCAACCACAGCCACATCCTTCACCCCTGGGTACTGGCGGATCACGTCCTCCACCTGACTGGGGTAAACGTTGAAACCACCGGACAGGATCAGCTCTTTCACCCGGTCAGCCAGGAACAGGTAGCCGCCCTCGTTCACCGCAATGTCACCCGTGCGGAACCAGCCCTCCGAAGTGAAGGCGCGTTCCGTCTCTTCCGGATTCCCCAAGTAACCAGCAAAAACCTGTGGGCCTTTCACAATGATTTCCCCCGGTCGCCCATCCTGCACGTCCCGGGTGGCGTCGTCCAACTCCACCAAACGCACTTGCGTGGACGGGAACGGCAACCCCAACGTGCCTAACCGCCGGTCGGGGGTAAGTGGGGAACCAGAAATGACGGGGGATGTTTCCGAAAGGCCGTACCCTTCCAGGATCAGGCCGTGAGAGGCCGACTGCCACAAGTGCGCTACCTTCTCACTGAGCGGCATGGCCCCCGACACTGCGAAACGGATGGTTGACAGGTCAGTGCCCGTCTCTAAAGCCCGCTTCGCGATCCGCTCAAACATGGGGGGCACCCCCACGAAAAACGTGACCGGGCGGCGCCTGTGCGCTTCCAACGCCAAGTCCACGTCAAACTTAGGTAGCAACACTTGGGTCGCTGCCTTCTTCACGGCAGCCAGGACAAAGAACGTCAAACCAAACGCATGGAAATAGGGAAGCAGAGAGAAAAACACTTCCGCACCCTCATGCAGTTTGAACACCCAGAACAGGCACTGGTCCACGTTCGTTCCCAGGTTCCGGTGCGTCAGGGGCACAGACTTCGGTACTCCGTTGGTGCCACCCGTATGAAGGATGACGGCGATGTCGTCCGCCTTCGCGTGCGGGTAGTCCGCGCTGATCGGCTCAACCCTGTCTACCGCATCATCCCAGGAGTGCACGATTGCTGGCACTTCACTGCGCAGGGCATCCCGCTGCTTCCGCGCCGCCTTCACAGGTAGAGATAGCAGCATCCGGTTCTTCAACGGCATTGGGCGCGTGATGTCCACTGAGAACACGGTGTCGAACTCATCCAACGGCAGGTGCTTGACGGAGCCTTCCCACGCGATCGCGACCTTCCCGCCGTGGCGGGCAACCTGGCCAGCAATTTCCGGGCCTGGAGCCAACGGGTTGTGCTGAGCCGCGATCGCGCCGATCCGCTGGCAAGCATAAAAGGCCACGAACGCTTGCGGACAGTTCGGTAGGGACAGGGCGACCACGTCGCCGCGTTCCACCCCGGCCTCCACCAGAACTTGGGCGGCGCGCTCCGCCTGGTTCAGCACCTGTTCGTACGTGATTGTCTGCCCAAAATAATCCAGGGCGTCCACCTGCGGATAGCGGGTGCCCGCGACCTGCAACAGGTTGTAGAGGGAATCCTGCGCTATTGGAACCTGGTACGGGACTCCGGGTTCGTAAAGCTCATGCGCCTGCTGGGCTATCGTCTTCATCGGTTGTCATCCTCAGCAGCTGCTCCGCGTTTTGTGGCGCCCACCCGGCAGCCGTGTTGTCGAAGTAAACGTAAACGTCCCGCCCATCCGCCAGCCAGGGTTTCATTTTCCCGGCCCACTGTTCCAGTGCTTCCTGGGAGTAGTTGGAGTAGTACATGCGCGGCGATCCGTGCAGCCGCACGTACACAAAGCTGGCTGTCACCTGGTCAAATTCGGGGAACTTGCCGGCAGAGTCAGCCATGACAAGCGCGACGTCATGTTTTTCCAGGACCTGATACGCCTCTTCTGTGGCGAAACTGGCGTTGCGCGGCTCAAACGCATACCGCAGGGGGATCCCATCGTTGTCGGTGGGTAGGGAAGCAAAGAATGAGTCCAGCACCTCCGCGTCAAATTTCAACGAGGGCGGAACCTGCCACAGGATGGGCCCCAACTGTTTACCCAAGCTGAGCACCCCCGAGTTAAGGAACGTCTCCACGTTTTCCCCCGCGTCACGCAGTTTCTTGAAGTGGGTGACACCCCGCCACCCTTTCACCGCGAAAATGAAGTCATCCGGGGACGCGTCCAACCACTTCTGGTACATGGTTGGTTGTTGGATCCGGTAGAAGGTGCCGTTCATCTCCGTTGTTGGCAGGTGTTCGGCCAGGAATTTCAGTTCGTCTTTTTGGGGCAACCCTTTGGGGTAGAACTTGCCGCGCCATTCGCGGTACGCCCACCCGGAGGTGCCAATGTAAGGTATGCCACGTGTCATGCTTCCACTATGGCACAACCCGCTTGACGACGAGGGCCAAGTGCTTGCCCTGCAACCGTGTCAACACCAGGGTTGCTTGAGCTTTTCCTTTCAGGCGCAGGGTTTTACGGAACTGGTCAGGCACAATATCGACGCCGCGTTTCAGAATTTCCACGCCACCAACGTCGCGGGACCGAAGGTACTGGCGCACCTGTTTCAGGGGCATGACGTCGACCACTTCGAAAGCTTCCGCCAGGGGCGTCGCTACAAGGTGGTTGCCGGTCAGGTAGGAAATACCATCGGAAACGGTGCCCGCATCCAGCATGTCTGCCACAACGTGTAGGGCTCCCGACCGGATTACCGCACCGTCAGCCTGATAGAGGTAATTGCCGAGGGCGCGTGTCGGCACCTGCTGGGCGGCGGCCCGCGGGTCACTGGTCGCCACGACCTCAACCCCTTCCACCCAAGCCGACCTGCCTGGGCCGTCGGCTAGGGGCCCGAACCAGAGGCCGGCTTCCACCACCGTGCCGGCGGTAGAAACCCACTGGGCGTGGACTTCACGCGGCAGATACTCATAGCCGATGCCAGGGGCAACTTTCACCCCCAGAGCCGCGACGGTCCCCGATTCGTGCAGTGCCAACACCTGCCCCAACGGGGGTGAGTAATTGTCCGGGTTGAAGGTGCGCCCCCTCTTGCCACGCCTGGCCGGGTCAGCGAACACGCCGTCAAAGGCGCTCAAGTCAAGCTCTAAGCCGTCCCCAACAATGACTTCAGCGTTTGGGAACTCAGCCAGGTTAGCTTCAGTTGCTGCGGCCGTTTCCGGGTCCAGCTCAACCGCTGTGACCTGCAGACCTGCCTGCGCGAAAGCGACGGCATCCGCGCCAAGCCCGGCAGTAATGTCCGCAACCGTTTTGACGTCCGCCCGCACGTAACGCTGCGCGTGCAATCGCGCTACTTCCACCCTGGTTGCCTGCTGCAACCCCTGCTCCGTGGCCACTGCGAACCGGCCTCCGCTGGCTGCTTGCAGCCTCTCCTGGGTCAGGGCTGCCGCAACTTCGTCGGCCGACAGGCCTTGGGCGCGCAGTTCTCGGGAGCGAGCGGCCACCCGCTTCGGGTCGTACTGAGACTTCGAACTAGCCACGGCTTACAGCAACACGGAAAACAAGCCGCGCCCTCAAGGCAGGTCTTGGTGGGTTGCTACCGCAAGCCTGTTCCACACGTTGATGGCGCCTATCCCCATGACCAGTGCGCGCAGGTCGTCCTCGGAAAATTCGGCCGCAGCACCGTCCCAGACGTGGTCCGGCACCCCGTCCTCACTAATCAACGTGATTGCTTCAGTCAGGCTCAGTGCCGCGCGTTCCCGCGCCGTGAAAAATGAGGGGGCCTCCCGCCAGGCAGCCAAAATGTTTACCCGGCGGGGGTCCTCCCCCGCCTGCAAAGCGTCCCGCGTGTGCATGTCCAAGCAGTACGCGCACTTGTTGATTTGTGAGGCCCGGATTTTGACCAGTTCGTACAATGGCCGTTCCAGTCCGGAGTTGTTCACATACTTTTCCAAATGCAGAACCGCCCGGGTTGCTTCCGGGCCCATTTGCAGGCGTTCGCTCATGTCAATAGACGATACCAAACACCCAAACTGCCAAAGTCATGGTGGTGATGGTAATCAGGACGATGCCGATCAGGTTCAGCCACAGTCCGCCGCGAACCATGTCCGAAATACTCACGTAACCCGTACCGAAAGCCACAGCGTTTGGTGGGGTTGCCACCGGCAGCATGAAAGCACAGGTTGCCGCAAGCGCCACTGGGATTGCCAGCATCATCGGATCCACGCCGATGCCGAGGGCGATGCCACCTGCGACAGGCAGGAAGGTGGCGGCAGTAGCCGTGTTGGAGGTCAGTTCCGTCAGGAAGATGATCGCCGCGGTAACCACAACCACCAGCAGGACGACAGGCAGCCCGCCAAGGCCGTGTGACACTTCGCCAATCCATTCAGTCAGGCCGGAGGAACCGAACTGTGCGGATAAGGCCAGGCCACCGCCGAATAGCAGGAGGACGCCCCACGGCATTTGCACTGCGGTCTGCCAGTCCATTAGCCGCACCCCGCGGGCTGCCCCGCCAGGAAGGATGAACAAGAGGACGGCAATCAGCATGGCGATGCCCGCGTCGGAGATGGGGGCCGGGTCGAAAATTAGTGGCACGAAGATCCACAGGAACGCCGCCAGAATGAAGATGGCCAGAACGCGGGTTTCACCCGTGGTGGGTTTACCCAGTTCTTTCAGTTCCCGCGCAATCAGGTCGCGGCCACCTGGAATTTCCTTGATCTCCGGTTTGAACAGGACTTTCGTCAGCATGAACCAGGTGAGGAACATGAACACGATCGACAGGGGGACCCCCACCAGCATCCACTGGCCGAAGCCAATGTTGATGTCGAAGTTCTCTTGCAGGTAACCGACCAGCAGCGTGTTGGGTGGGGTCCCAATGATGGTGCCAAGGGAACCAACTGAGGCGGAGTATGCGATTCCCAGCATCAGTGCGGTTGCAAACTTCGACTTGATGATTGGTTCACCGTTTTCGTTGATGGTTTTTTCACCAACCTCGGGTGCTACCCGGCTGATCAACAGCAGGACGGACATGCCGATTGGCAGCATCATGACGGCCGTAGCAGTGTTGGAAACCCACATGGAAAGGAATCCGGTGGCGATCATGAAGCCACCAATCATGGCACCCGACTTTGGTCCCATCACTTTCAAGGTGAGCAGGGCGATGCGGCGGTGCAGGTTCCACCGTTGCATTGCTAACGCCAGGATGAAGCCGCCCATGAACAGGAAGATAATGTCGTTCCCGTAGGAGGCTCCGACGTCCTTGATTCCCGTTTCCGTGAGCACCGGGAACAGAATTAGGGGTACCAGTGCGGTGGCTGGGATGGGCAGGGCTTCTGTCATCCACCAAACTCCCATCAGCACGGCGACAGCTGCTGTTACTTTGCCGTCGTGTGAAAGGGAGCCCGGCAGGATGAAGTACATGAGCAGCGAAGCAACTATGCCCCCCGCTAAACCCAGCCAGCGCCGCCGGTTTACCTGCTTTGTCTCCGCGGGCGCTCGCTCACCCTCCGACGTTTGGTCTACGCCCGTGTCGGCCGCAACCGGTTCTTCTAACGTATATAAATCGACGGGCTCCGCTTCGCCCATGTGCGGTACGCGCTCCATTGCGACTCCTTCAACTCTTGTGGTACAGATCACGCTAACAAAACGGCTGCGTCTTAAGGAGCGAAATGGAGCAGGTAGGGCTATTTGAGGGCGGCTTGTAACCTGGCGACGTGCCCCGTAGCCCGAACGTTGTACATGGCGAGGGCGATCTTGCCTTGCTTGTCGACCATGAACGTGGAGCGGATGACCCCCTGGTAGGTGCGGCCATAGTTCTTTTTGGTGCCCCACGTCCCCCAGGCTGTCATCACCTGGTGGTCAGGGTCGGAGCCCAGCAGGAAGTTCAGGTCCTGCTTCTGCTTGAACTTTTCTAGGCTGGCAATGGAGTCTGGGCTGATTCCAATGACGCTGTAGCCTTCATCTTTCAGTGCGCCCAGGTTGTCCCTGAAGTCGCAGGCTTCCCGCGTGCACCCCGGAGTTCCGGCCTTCGGGTAGAAGTAGACGATGACACCCTTGTCGGCCTGGGAAATAAGTTCAGCTAGTGACACTTCGCCGTCTAACGTCGCGACGGTGAACGCAGGTGC
>CAYFVT010000054.1:8169-9361 GCA_964346705.1 uncultured Actinomyces sp.
GAATACCACTGGTTGAAGAAGTTAGGTGGACGGCGTTACACCCCCGTTGCTCAGGCCAGCCCCAACACGGGGTGGCGGGTGAAAGCGTTCCGTGACTACGCGGACTACATGGCGACCGACGAATTCACGGAAGGACTGCAGGAGCTGCTCGCCCTCGCCGAAAACCACACTGTTGCCATCATGTGTTCGGAGGCCGTCCCGTGGCGCTGCCACCGCCGGCTGATTACGGACGCCCTGCTGACACGGGGCGTGGAGGTAAAGAACATTATGAGCGAAACCAGCACCAAAGAAGCGTCCCTCACCGAGTTTGCGGTGGTGAATGGGCAGGAGATCACATACCCATGAAGATTCCCCAGGTGCATGAAGAACCGCTGGCCTCCGTCATGCGTGTCCTCCAATTACGGGAAGAGGACGAGGCCTACGTCGGACAGAGCCTGCCGCAAGCCCGGCGCATTTACGGCGGACAGGTGGTAGCCCAAGCTCTGCTGGCAGCCGCATCCACAACCGACCGGTTGCCCCATTCCCTTCACGCCTATTTCATTCGCGGCGGACTACCCGATGAGCCCATCGCTTTTCATGTGACCCCACTGCGGGACGGCAGGTCGTTCTCAGCGCGCCTGGTGCGCGCAAGTCAGGGTGAACGCGACATTTTGACTATGACTTCGTCGTTTCAGCACGCTGAACGCGGCCAAGCTGAAGACGGGCCGTCAGCGGCACCCCGCGCCCCCGTGGTTCCGCCACCGGAAGAGGTTCCATCCGCTTTGGAACTGTTTCGGACCCTGGACCATCCGGTCGCCAAGTTCTTAGGGAAAACGGCTGCGTTCGACGTGCGCCACGTGCAGGATTCGCTGTACGTCGGTCCCGCCCCGCAGCGGGTTCCGGAACAACAACTGTGGATGAAGCCGCGCAGCCCACTCCCACCTGAAACCAGTCAAACCGTGCAACGCGCACTTCTGGCGTATGTGATTGACCAGGTGATGTTAGAGCCTGCACTGCGTTCTGCCGGGCTGTACTGGTCTTACCCCGGATTGTCCCTAGCGTCCTTGGATCACGCCATGTGGTTCCACCGCGATGTGGATATAAACGAGTGGCTGCTGTTTGCTGGGACGTCGGCTTCGGTGGGCGGGGCCCGAGCCAAAGCCGACGTCCGAGTTTTTGATCAGTCCGGCACCCTGGTCGCATCCGCCGCGCA
>CAYFVT010000055.1:0-3725 GCA_964346705.1 uncultured Actinomyces sp.
TGCACAGCGGCGGATTCAAACACCAACTACAGCCTCAACTGTGAAGAGCCAGTTTGTTGAGCAGTATTCCCGCCTGGTGCAGGCCACTCAAGAACCCAAAGCACCGTGAGCGACACGCGTTAACAACTGGCGCCGCCAATGTCACCTGCCCCCGCCTACTGTCAGTGCCGCCGGATGGGTAGGGTTTACGGGTGACTGCTGAGCGAGCTAAAACTGCCACCTACATAATCTTTTTCGCAACGGGCGTTGCGACCGCCACCTGGGCTTCCCGGATCCCCCAAGTGAAAGCGGCTTTAGGCCTTGACGCGGCTGACTGGGGCCTGGTGCTGCTGGCCATGGCCGCAGGGTCAGTTACCGCACTGCCCCTGTCGGGAAACCTGGTTGCCAGACTGGGGCCGAAGCTGACGGTCACCATATTTTCTGGCCTAGCACTGTTGGGACTGATTGGTGTAGGTACCGGGTACCTGGTGGGGGTGACCCCCGTCGCGGTTGCCTTGTTCCTGTTCGGGTTCGGCCTTGCCCTGTGGGACGTGGCCATGAATGTTGAGGCCGCCCTCGTCGAACACCACCTGCAGCGGGCGATCATGCCTCGCTTCCACGCGGGATTCTCAGTGGGAACCGTGGCCGGTGCTGTGCTTGGTGCGGTTGCGGTTGCCCTTCACGTTTCTGTCACCATCCACCTGACAGTGGTTGCCGTAGCGTTAGCGTTCGTGGTCCTGCCGCAACTGTCCCACTACCTGTCCGTGCCCGCGGGAAGGGTGGTCGAGGGCGAGGCCGCCCCCAAGTTCGGTGTCACCCAAGCCTGGCGGGAACCCCGCACCCTGCTGATTGGCTTGTTCGTCCTCATTTTCGCGTTCGGTGAGGGGACAGCCATCGACTGGGTGGGTGTGGGAATGATTGAGGACTATGACCTGTCCGGTTTCCTGGGCACACTTGGCTTAGCCACTTTCCTTACTTTCATGACCTTGGCCCGCTGGTTCGGTTCCCGCCTGCTAGACCGGTATGGGCGCGTCGTGGTTCTGCGGGTCCTGTCGGTCATCATGATGGCGGGTGTCACCCTGTTCGCTTTCGCACCCGTGCCGGCCGTTGCCTTTGTGGGTGTGGCCCTGTGGGGGATTGGCGCCTCCCTGGGCTTCCCGGTTGGCATGAGTGCGGGTGGGGACGAGGTCGGGAAAGCTGCCCCCCGCGTCTCTGTCATTGCCACGGTCGGCTACGTGTCGTTCCTAGCTGGCCCCCCACTGATTGGTTTGCTGGGCCAACAGTTCACCGTCGTGAAAGGGGTCCTAGCGGTCGCTGCCCTAGCGCCCATAGCATTTCTGCTGGCAGGCCGACTAGTAACCCCCACAGACCCCAAAAACTAGTGGCGGAAGTGGCGGCGCTTCGTGAAGTACAGGCTGATGCCCGCCTTTTTGGCGGCGTCAATCACTGCTTCATCCCCACGTGAACCACCCGGGGCGACCACCGCGCTGACACCCGCGTCAATCAGGATCTGCAGCCCATCAGGGAACGGGAAAAAAGCATCCGAAGCGGCTGCTGACCCTTCGGAGCGGCGCTTGCCCTCATCCAAAGTGTTCGCCCGGTCCACGGCCAACCGGGCGGCGTCAACGCGGCTCACCTGCCCCATGCCGATACCGACACTTGCCCCATGTTTCGCCAGGAGCACGGCGTTCGACTTGGTGAAGGCAACACTGTGCCAAGCGAACTCCAGGTCCTCCAGCTCCCGCGCACCGGCGGGTTTCCCCGCAACCAAATCCCAGTTTTCTGCCAGGTCATCCTGATCAATCGTGTCCGCGCTCTGGCGCAGCAGACCGCCGGAAACAAACTCCATCTCAACCGATGGTGTGGGCGCATCTACGCGCAGCAGCCGCAAAGCGGGCTTGGTGCGTAACAACGCCAGAGCTTCCTCAGTGAATTCGGGGCCCACCACAACCTCAGTGAAGACCTTCATGATTTCCTTAGCTAACGCCAGGTCAATCGCCCCGTTGGCTGCAACCACACCACCAAACGCGGACAGGGGGTCACACGCCAACGCCTTGCGGTAAGCGTCAGCCAGGTCCGTCCCCGTGGCAATACCGGACGGATTAGCATGCTTGATGATTGCGACAGCGGGCTTAGCGAAACCCGCGACTGCACGTACAGCGGCGTCCGTGTCCCGGTAGTTGTTGTAGGACAGAACCTTGCCGTTCAGGACAGTGCCCCCAACAACCCCGCCGCCAGCAGAACCCCCACCTTGCGCTTCCTGCAGGACCGTGCCGTTCTGGTGCGGGTTCTCCCCATAACGCAAGGGTGTCCCATCCTTGAAGGCAGCCGACCACCAGTCCTTCCCGCCCTCACCCATCCAATTCGCAATCGAAATGTCGTACTCGGTGACCTCCCGAAACGCCTTCAAGGACAGGTTCCGCCTGTATTCCAAAGTCGTTCCGCCCTGGTCCAATGCTGCAACGAACTCCGGGTACTGGTCGGGGTTGGAAAGCACGCAGACGGAGGCGAAATTTTTGGCAGCCGCCCGCAGCAGGGTGGGACCACCAATATCAATCATTTCGACGCAGTCTTCCGCACTGGCACCCGAATCGACCGTTTCCTGGAAGGGATACAAATTGCAGACGACAACGTCGAACGCCTGCCAGCCCAGCCGCTCCAACTGGTCCAAGTCCCGGCCCAAATTCTGTTGTGCCAGGACGGGGGCGTGAATGGCGGGATGCAAAGTTTTCACGCGGCCCCCCAGGATTTCCGGGATGCCGGTGATTGAGGAAACTTCCGTGACCGCAAGCCCCGCATCCAGCAAGGTTTCAGCGGTGGTGCCCGTCGCCACCAGTTCCGCATCCTGAGCCGCCAGGGCGCGGGCGACCTCAACCAGGCCCGTCTTGTCCGACACGGACAGCAGCGCGCGTGTGACTGGTTTTCGCATGCTTCTAGCCTTCCAAAAACTTTTCTACCAAATTGAAACTGAGGGATGAGGCCGCGGGTGCAGACTCATCAAAGTCTTCCGCCGCTTCAGCGTCCGCCAAGTCTGACACGGCGCGCAACGAAATCCAGGGACAACCGAGGGCGTTGCACACCTGCCCGGCAGCAGCCGTCTCCATGTCCACAGCCAACAGGTCAGGGAACTGGTCACGCACCTGCTCCACTTGCGCGCCGGCAACAAACGAGTTTGATGAACCTACCAAGCCAACCCGAATGGGTTCCTGTTCGCTGAGTTCACGGGCGCGGGCAACAAGTTCCGGGTCCGCTTCGACCAGGGCGGGCATCCCAGGAATTTGACCGGGAACATACCCGAAAGCTGAGGCGTCAGCATTGTGGAAGACAGCGCTTGCCCCCGCCACCCAGTCGCCCCTGCGCACGTCAGAGGCCAAGCCGCCGGTGGTGCCCGCCAAAATGTAGGCCCGCGGCTGCAGTTTGGGGATTAGCAGTGCGGCGGCCAGGGCCGCGTTAGCCAAGCCGATCCCCGTCACCGCAACCACCGTTTCAGCACCCAAAGTGTCGCCCAGCGGGTTACCGAACAAGTGCCCGCGGAACGCGCGCAGGGGCCCCTGCTTATAGTCGGGTAGTGGCAGCCGCTCCGGGTTGGCCATGGCTTCCAGGAAGGGTGCTGCTTCCTCTTCCATAGCGCAAGCAATAACTACTGGGCCTATTACTGGACCTACCACTGGGCCTACTACTGGGCCTCTGGCTGGGCTTGGGGGTGGGGTCACGCGTCGACCTCAGCCCACACCTCACGGTTGCCC
>CAYFVT010000055.1:3825-9088 GCA_964346705.1 uncultured Actinomyces sp.
CTGGGCTTGGGGGTGGGGTCACGCGTCGACCTCAGCCCACACCTCACGGTTGCCCAAAAATTCAGCCACGGCAGCTTTGGCGCCCTCCAGGGAATGGTTAGCACCCCAGCCGCATTGCACTTCGTTCGCTGCGGGAACCTCGGCGGCCTCCAACAGGTCAGTGAACGTCTGCTCTAACAACCCCAGAAATTCGTCGTAGCCCACGTCCAACGTCAAAGCGTAGAAACCCGTCTGGCAGCCCATCGGCGAAAAGTCGATCAGACGGTCCGTGTGATTACGCATCAGTTCCGCCGTTAAATGTTCAATGGAGTGGATAGTATCCATCTCCAAGTGCTCCTGGTTCGGCTGCTTGAAACGGACATCGTATTTCACCAGCACGTCCCCACCCGGCAGCTCCTGGCGGTCAGCGACCCGCACGAAAGGGGCCGCAACCAAGCGGTGGTCAAAGTTGAAAGATTCCACGTTATGCTTTTTCTGAGTCATACCCCCACCATAAGCCCTTCCTGAACGTGCCAGTCGGCGCCGGTAAGCTGCTGACATGACAGCAATGACGCCCGCCCCCGTCGCGCCCCAGCCAAGCGTGTTCGACCTGTTCAAGGTGGGAATTGGTCCCTCGTCCTCCCACACCGTCGGACCCATGCGTGCCGGTGCCGCGTTCAGCGAAGAACTGCAACGGGTGAGCCTGCAGCCAGAAACAGTGCGAGTCGAACTTTTCGGGTCCCTAGCCGCCACGGGGCGGGGGCACTGGACCGATCGCGCTGTCCTGCTTGGCTTGGGTGGGGCAGACCCGGCAACCGTGCCCGTGGACCGGGTATCCCAGATCATGACGCAGGTCGCTGAAACTGGGCGCCTGCCTCTGGCCAGGGGCAGTGTGCCCTTCGATTTGAAGACAGACCTCACTTTTGAACCGTTCATCGTCCAACCCGATCATGTCAACGCCCTGAAGATCACGGCTAAAGGGGCGGATGGCCGCAGCCTGGTCCGCACCTACTATTCGACGGGAGGGGGCTTCGTCCTCGTCCAAAAAGGCGCGGAAAAGCCGGTCCCATTGCAACAGGAAGAGGACGCCCGCCCCATTCCCTACCCGTTCCAAACGGGGGATGAACTGCTGGAACTAACCGCCGCCACCGGCCTTTCCATTGCTGACGTTGAGCGGGCCAACGAGTCCGCGGGGCGTGAGGCGGGGCAGTTGGAAGCGTATTTGGACCAGGTTCTTCACGTGATGTTCGAGGTCGTTCACCGCGGCTGCGAAACCCACGGCATCCTCCCCGGCGGTCTGGGAGTGGAACGAAGAGCAGCAGGCTTGCGTGAAAAACTGGAGCAAGTAGGGGCAGACCCCCTGGAAATACTGGACTGGGTCACGCTGTACGCGCTGGCGGTGAACGAAGAAAATGCGGCTGGCCATCGCGTTGTCACAGCCCCCACGAACGGGGCGGCAGGCGTGGTGCCAGCGGTGCTTGGCTATTTGTTGGTGTCCCAGGCAGCAGCGGAAGTGGGTTGGCAGCAGTTACCTAACGAGGGCAAATTGTGGGACTTGCAGGGATTGCTGCAGCGGTTTCCGGGGTTGCGCCCCAAGTTGCGGGACTTCCTGTTGGCGGCCGCCGCAGTTGGGTCCCTAGTGAAACGAAACGCGTCCATCGCGGGTGCGGAAGTGGGCTGTCAGGGTGAGATTGGGTCGGCCTCCGCCATGGCAGCGGCCGGGTTAGCGCAGGCGCTCGGTGGCAGCCCGGCGCAGGTGGAAAACGCGGCGGAGATAGCGATGGAGCATTCCCTAGGTCTGACCTGCGATCCGGTTGGGGGCTTGGTGCAGATTCCGTGCATTGAACGGAACGCGATTGGGGCGGTGAAAGCGATTTCGGCGGCGCGGATGGCCCTGTACGGTCAGGGGCGCCACCAAGTTTCGCTTGACGTGGCGATAGAAACAATGCGGCAAACGGGCGTGGACATGCACTCTAAATACAAGGAGACCTCCGTTGGCGGTCTGGCTGTGAACGTGGTGGAGTGCTGACACCCACACGTAGGGGCGACACGCCGCTTTCGTCGGAACTTTAGGTGCCATTACTCCCAATGTGAACAACCGTCGTCCACAGGCTGGGGATGGCGAAGGGCCGGCATTCCGCGGAAGAGGGCGGGGCCTTCCTGGCGGATCCACAAGCGCACACAGTTTGTGCACAAGTGACGACCGGCACGACATCTAGGGGGCGCTCGACAAAGCCACCACAAGGTGTAGTGTTAGTGGGGCGCCAAAAGAGGGGTGCGATCCCGGGCAGCGGCCCGTGGGTGCGTCTTCTGGGTGGTGCCTAGCAGGTTGTTAGAGCTAGTTATTGGGGCCAGTTGTCGGAGGGGTCTGGGAAGATCCGAAGACGTAGGGGTCTCGCAGTTTAGTGGGACGGTTTTAAGGGGAAGGTTGGACCATGCAGATCATTGTCTATTCGAAGCCGCGGTGCGTGCAGTGCGACGCCACCATTCGCAGGCTAGATAGCCACGGCGCCCCTTACACGGTTGTAGATATCACTGTGGATCCGGAGGCGTTGGAGTACATTCTGGGGCTTGGGCACAAGCAGGCTCCCGTTGTGGTGGTCGGGGATGACCACTGGAGCGGTTTCCGGCCTGATCAGATCGCGGCCGCAGCGCAACTGGTTTTACAGCCGGTACCCTGACTGCGGACCGGTGCGCACCGTGTCTACGTTGAGTGAAGAACCGGGCGCTTCGGTGGGGGCAGCGCCCACTTTGGTGTACTTTTCCTCTGCGACTGAGAACACGAAAAGGTTTGTGAACAGGCTGGGTTTCCCGGCTTCACGCATTCCCCTGCGCCCGCGCGATCCTTTCCTGACGGTTGACGAAGACTACGTTTTGTTCCTACCCACTTACGGTGGGGGGAACGTGCGTGGTGCCGTCCCCAAGCAGGTCATCAAATTCTTGAATAATGAACAAAACCGTTCCCACTGCGTGGGGGTCATTGCTTCCGGCAACACTAACTTTGGGGAAGCGTACGGTTTGGCGGGGGACATTGTGGCCCAAAAGTTGGGCGTCCCGCACCTATATAAATATGAGCTGTTAGGCACAGACTTAGATGTGCAGAGAGTGCAAGAGGGGCTGAATAAGTTTTGGTCGACATTATGACTGACACCGGACTGGAGACGGCATTGCCGCCAGAGTTGGACTACCACGCGTTGAATGCGCAGCTAAACCTGTACGACGCGGATGGGAACATCCAGTTCGATGCTGATAAGAAGGCTGCCCGGCAGTACTTTTTGACGCACGTCAACCAGAACACCGTCTTTTTCCACACGTTGAAGGAAAAACTGGACTATCTGGTGGAGGAGGGCTATTACGAGGAGGAAGTGCTGGATCAGTACTCCTTCGATCAGGTGAAGTCCCTGTTCCAGCAGGCTTACGACTACAAGTTCCGTTTCCCCACTTTCCTGGGGGCGTTCAAGTACTACACGTCTTACACGCTGAAAACGTTTGATGGGAAGCGCTACCTGGAGCGGTTTGAGGACCGTGTGGTCATGGTGGCCCTCTACCTGGCGCAGGGCAACTATGAGTTGGCCCAGCACTTGGTGGATGAAATCCTGTCTGGCCGTTTCCAGCCGGCAACCCCCACGTTCTTGAATGCGGGGAAGCAGGCGCGTGGGGAACTGGTTTCCTGTTTCCTGCTGCGGGTTGAAGACAACATGGAGTCAATTGCACGGGGGATCAACTCATCCCTGCAACTGTCTAAACGCGGGGGTGGGGTGGCGCTGTCACTGACGAACCTGCGTGAGGCCGGGGCGCCGATCAAGAGGATTGAGAACCAGTCCTCCGGTGTTATCCCCGTGATGAAACTGTTGGAGGATTCGTTTAGTTATGCGAATCAGTTGGGGGCGCGTCAGGGTGCGGGTGCTGTCTATTTACATGCTCACCACCCGGATATTATGAGTTTCCTGGATACGAAGCGGGAAAACGCGGATGAGAAAATTCGCATCAAAACCCTGTCCCTAGGTGTTGTGGTCCCGGACATTACGTTCCACTTGGCGCGGGATAACGAGGACATGTACCTGTTCAGCCCGTATGACGTGGAACGGGTTTACGGGGTTCCATTCAGTGAGATCTCGGTGACTGAGAAGTACCAGGAGATGGTGGACAACCCGAAGATCCGCAAGACGAAGATTAGCGCGCGCCGCTTCTTCCAGACGCTGGCGGAAATCCAGTTTGAATCCGGGTACCCGTACATTCTGTTTGAGGACACTGCGAACCGTGACAACCCGATCGAGGGTCGCATCACGATGTCTAACCTGTGCTCCGAAATTCTGCAGGTGTCGGAAGCCTCCACTTACCACCCTGACCTGTCCTACAAGCATGTGGGGAAGGACATTTCCTGCAACTTGGGGTCGCTGAACATTGCGAAGGCAATGGACTCCCCAGACTTCGGGGCAACCGTGGAATACGGTATCCGTGCGCTGACGGCTGTCTCCGACTTGACGGACATCCGCTCAGTGCCCTCGGTTGCAGCGGGTAACGCGCGCTCACACGCGATTGGCCTTGGTGCTATGAACCTGCACGGCTACCTGGCCCGTGAAGAGATCATGTACGGCTCCGAAGAGGCCCTGGATTTCGTGAACATGTACTTCATGACCGTTGCGTATGAGGCAATCAAAGCGTCAAACAAGATCGCGAAAGAACGCGGCATCGTCTTTGACGGGTTTGAGCGTTCCAAGTACGCGTCCGGTGAGTTCTTTGACAAGTACATTAACGGCGACTGGACCCCCAAGTACGACAAGGTAAAGGCACTGTTCGACAAGTCAAGCGCCAACATTCCGACGAACGAGGACTGGGCGAAACTGGCTGAGGATGTCGCTGAGTACGGGATGTACCACCAGAACCTGCAGGCGATCCCGCCGACGGGCTCCATTTCGTACATCAACAACTCGACCTCGTCGATCCACCCGATTACCTCCAAGATTGAGATCCGCAAGGAAGGCAAGATCGGGCGCGTCTACTACCCGGCTCCCTACCTGACGAACGACAACTTGGAGTACTTCGAGGACGCGTACGAGATTGGGCCCGAGAAGATCATTGACACCTACGCCGAAGCCACCAAGCACGTGGACCAAGGCCTGTCGCTGACACTGTTCTACCCGGACACGGTGACAACCCGTGAACTGAACAAGTCCTACATTTACGCTTGGCGCAAGGGAATCAAGACCTTGTACTACGTGCGTATCCGCCAAATGGCTCTGGACGGCACTGAGATTGAGGGTTGCGTGTCCTGCATGCTGTA
>CAYFVT010000056.1:0-8899 GCA_964346705.1 uncultured Actinomyces sp.
CGAACTCGCACTATCTGCTTGGAAGGCAGAGGCTCTACCATTGAGCTACGCCCGCTACCCGGCTTGTTGAAGCGAACCGGACTGGTCCAACTATAGCGCGAAGCGAGCCTGGTTCCAGTCGGCGCGGCGTCGTTCTTCCCACAGCGAACTGTTTGGTTGGCTCCTTCTTACTGCACCAGCGTAAACTCGGTGCCGTGGCATGCCTCCGCCCAAAGCAGATGGAATCTGCAGGGCGTGTTGGGCGTCAGCGCAGCAAGTTGCGAATACGGCGAAGTGAAGGAAGCAAGACGTGAAGAGTACGGTTGAGAACCTGGAGCCCACAAAGACGAAGCTCACCGTTGAGGTGGACTACGACGAGCTGAAACCAGAAATGGCGAAAGCGTACAAGGAGATCGCGGAGCAGGTGACAATTCCCGGTTTCCGTAAGGGCCATGTTCCCCCGCGGATCATTGACCAGCGTTTCGGGCGGGGTGCCGTGCTGGAGCAGGTGATTAACGAAAACCTGCCGGACTTCCTGAACGCGGCCATCATGGAGCACGAGCTGCGTCCTCTGGGCCAGCCGGATGTTGAGGTCGTTGAGATCCCAGCGGCAGAGGGCGAACCGGGCGGCAACCTTGTTTTTACCGCGGAGCTGCACGTGGTGCCCGAATTTGAGCTTCCGGACTTGGAAGGTCGGACTGTCACCGTCGGGGACTTGGAAGTTTCGGATGAGGACCTACAGGCGGAACTGGATGACCTTCGGGGTCGTTTCGCCACGTTGCGCAACCTGGAGCGCGCCGCGGAAGATGGGGACTACCTGACGCTTGACTTGACTGCGCGCATCGGGGAGGAGGAAATCGACGCACTATCGGACGTTTCCTATGAGCTAGGTTCGGCAACCATGCTGGAAGGTCAGGATGAGGCCCTGCAGGGGGTAGAGGAAGGGGACGAGGTCGTTTTCGTTTCCCCGATCCGCGGTGGGGAACGCGCCGGCGAAGAGGCCCAAATTACGGTCAAGGTCCTTGGGGTTAAAGAGCGGGAGCTTCCGGAAGTTGATGATGACTTCGCCATGATGGTTTCTGAGTTCGACACGGCTGAAGAACTGATTGAGGACACTCGTAATCAGGTGCTGGAAGGCAAGCGGGGGATGCAGGCCGTGGAGGCCCGTGACTTGCTGTTGGACGCGTTGCTGGAAGAAGCCCAGATTCTTCTTCCCGAGGACGTTGTTCAGGCTGAGGTTACGCGCCGGGTCGGTGAAGATGCGGACGAAGCGCAACGCGCCGAAACTCAGGAGCGCGTAGAAGCCGATCTGCGCCAACAGCTGCTGCTTGACTCGCTGATGATGGAGAAAGAGATCCAGGTCGGCCAGCAGGAGCTGATCGACTACATGATGCACGTGTCGCAGACGTTTGGCATGGATATCAACGAGATGCTCGCGGATCAGAACCAGGTACAGAGCATGTATGGGGAAATGGCCCGCACTAAGGCGCTCGTTTCCGTCTTGCGTGACACCGAAGTGTTG
Source organism: uncultured Actinomyces sp. (assembly GCA_964346705.1). Lineage (GTDB taxonomy): Bacteria > Actinomycetota > Actinomycetes > Actinomycetales > Actinomycetaceae > Scrofimicrobium. The sequence continues at coordinate 1,502 of CAYFVT010000056.1, forward strand.
GACGCTTCCGGGAACGTTCTGGACATTTCAGAGTTCACGGTTGACCCCGCTGAGGCGCAGGCTCAAGCGCAGGCTGAAATGGCCGCTGCACAGGCCCAAGCCCAAGAGCAGGCGCAGGAGGGAGCACTGCAGGAAGACGATGGCTCGTTCGCGATTGATGTTGAAGACATCGTAGAAGAGGGCTAGCCGCGCTGGGCGCCTCTGCTTTTTGGAGACTCGGCCTCGTCTGACATGTTCGGGCGGGGCCGAGTGCTTTTCCGAAGGATGCGCCAACAGCGAAAAAAGGGGGTGCGGATGTATTCGGGCGCTCTAACCGGCTAGCTTTGGATGGTAGGTGGGCTGTGGGGCCAAATGCGATTCCGTTTGGGTTCCGCCCGCGGCCAACGCCGTAATCTTGGAAGGAGACCGGCTTGTCAAAAGAAGCGCCCAGCATGACGGGCACGAAAGACGGGGCAATCGGCCTGAACGACAACGTTTACCAGAGGCTGTTGCAGGAACGCATCATCTGGCTTGGTGGCGAGGTTCGGGATGACAGTGCCAACGCGATCTGCGCGCAGATGCTGCTCCTTGCCGCTGAAGATCCGGATGAGGACATTTACCTGTACATCAATTCACCCGGTGGTTCCGTCACGGCTGGAATGGCTATTTACGACACCATGCAGTACGTGAAGCCTGATGTGGCCACTGTCGGCATGGGGCTTGCTGCTTCTATGGGACAGTTCCTGCTTACCGCAGGTACTCCGGGGAAGCGGTTCATCACACCTCACACGCGCGTGCTCATGCACCAGCCGTCTGGGGGTGCAGGGGGATCAGCGACTGACATTCGAATCAACGCTGACCTGATTCTGCAAATGAAGCGGGAACTGGCTGAAATCATTGCGGACAAGACGGGTAAGAGTGTTCAGCAAATTGAGGAAGACTTTGACCGCGATAAGTGGTTTACGGCGAAGGAAGCCCTAGACTACGGGTTCGTGGACCATATCGTATACGATCCGCAGTCGATTGGTCGGCGCCGGGAAGATGGAAAGCGGTAGGAAGATATATGACTTCATCTCAAGCATATTTTGAGGCGATGGCGCGGCAGCTGCCGCAAGCCCGCTACGTGTTCCCTACTTTTGAAGAGCGGACTGCCTACGGCTACAAGCGTCAGGACCCTTACGCGAAGCTGTTTGAAGACCGGATTGTTTTCCTGGGTGTCCAGGTGGATGATGCTTCCGCTGATGACGTGATGGCGCAGCTGTTGGTACTGGAAAGTATGGACACTGACTCTCCTATCACCATGTACATCAACTCTCCGGGTGGGTCGTTCACGGCAATGACCGCGATTTACGACACTATGAACTACGTTCGCCCCCACATCCAGACCGTTTGCTTGGGCCAGGCAGCCTCCGCAGCAGCGGTCCTGCTGGGTGCCGGGCAGAAGGGGCGCCGCATGGCCCTGCCGAACGCGCGCATCCTCATTCACCAGCCGGCAATGGAAGGTATGCAGGGACAGGCTTCAGACATTCAGATCGTCGCCGACGAAATTGACCGCATGCGCAGCTGGATGGAGCGCACGCTGGCTGAGCAGACGGGAAGATCCGAAAAAGAGGTTCGTTTCGACGTGGAGCGCGACAAGATCTTGACCGCTGAGCAAGCTTTAGAGTACGGCTTGATCGACCACGTTCTTGCCTCCCGCAAACTGGAAGGCTAAGTCTGGCGGGATGGGCCCGCGCCGCGGGGCGTAACGCTGAAGGCCCCAAACGTGGCCTAGGCTGCAAAAGGGCGCTCGTATTGTGAGGGCCCACCGACTAGGGGAGGGTGTTCACTGTGGCGTCATTCGGGGATGGGACAGAACTACTGAAGTGCGCGTTCTGTTCCAAGACGCAGAAGCAGGTGCGGAAACTCATCGGTGGTTCTGGCGTCTACATTTGCAACGAGTGCGTTGAGCTGTGCAACGACATCCTGGCGGAAGAGTTGCCGGATGAGCTGCCCGCCCCCCAGTTGCAGTTGCCCAAACCGCAGGAGATCAAAGATTTCCTGGACACTTGGGTTGTTGGGCAGGACAGGTCGAAGAAGTCGCTTGCTGTGGCGGTTTACAACCACTACAAGCGGGTGAGGGCACGCGACCGGGACGCTGATTCTCCCCTAGAAGCTACGAAGTCAAACATCCTGCTTCTAGGGCCGACGGGCACCGGCAAAACTCACCTGGCGCGCTCACTGGCCCGCTTGTTGGACGTGCCGTTCTCCATTGTTGACGCCACTGCGCTGACTGAAGCCGGTTATGTTGGCGAGGATGTGGAGAACATCCTGCTGAAACTGATCCAGGATTCGGGTGGGGACATCAAGAAGGCTGAAACCGGGATTATCTACATTGATGAGATTGACAAGATTGGCCGCAAAGGTGAGAACGCTTCGATCACGCGCGATGTTTCCGGCGAGGGCGTTCAGCAGGCTCTGCTGAAAATAATCGAAGGCACGAAAGCGTCTGTGCCACCGCAAGGGGGGCGGAAGCACCCGCACCAGCAGTTCTTGGAGATAGACACGTCCTCAATCCTGTTCATCGCCGCGGGCGCCTTCTCCGGCATTGACGATATTGTCACCGACCGCCTAGGGAAGCGGACCACCGGGTTCGGCACCACCCTGCGTCCCGTGTCTGAGGTGGGTGACCTTTACCAGCACATCACGCCGGAGGACCTGCACAGTTTCGGGTTGATCCCAGAGTTCATTGGACGCCTACCGGTCGTGACCAGCACGGAAGAATTGTCCGAGGATGACTTGGTCCGAATCTTGACGGAACCGCAGGACTGTTTGGTGAAGCAGTACCAGCACCTGTTCCAGCTGGATGGTGTTGAGTTGGAGTTCACTGAAGGTGCCCTGCAGGCGATTGCCCGCAACGCGATGGGGCGAGCATCTGGGGCGCGGGGTTTAGCGTCTGTCATGGAGCAAACGCTGTCGGACCTGATGTTTGAGGTCCCATCACAGCCGGACGTGACAGGTGTCGTCATCACGGAAGCAGCAGTCGAAGGGCATGAGGCGCCACAGGTAATTGAGGGGTCGCAGGCCAGCGGCAAGTCAGCCTGACCGAATAGTCGACTAGGGGGACCGGGAGTGAACCAAAACGGCGAATACACGCCTGAGGCACTGGTGGAGGAACGGCGCACGATTGACAACATCGATGCGGCCCTAATCCATATTTTGGCGGAACGGTTCCGCTGCACGCAGCGGGTGGGGCACATCAAAGCGCGCGAAGGTCTACCCCCCGCTGACCCGACCCGCGAAGCGCAGCAAGTGAAGCGCCTACGCGAACTAGCTTCTACAGCGGGCTTGGACCCGGATTTCGCGGAAACATTCCTCACCTTCATGGTCAACGAGGTGATCCGACATCATGAGGTGATCAAGGCGGACTACGAGGGCGGCTAGCGTCCCCTCTTCTTCTTCGGCGCTTCTACGGGACCACCGTAGAGGGCGTCAATATCTTGTTGGTGCTTCTTCAGGGCGTGACTGCGCCTCAGTTTCATCGATGGGGTAAGAAGCCCGTTGGCTTCCGTGAAATCTTCCGTTAGCACCTCGTACTTACGGATTGACTCGGCGCGTGAAACGCCCTCGTTCGTCCGCTCTATAGCCTTGGATAGAGATGCCCTCACGTGTGGGTTCTGAGCAGCTTCAACAACAGTCATGTTCGGCAACCCCTTGTTTTTGAGCCACACGGGTAGCATCTCCGGGTCTAGTGTGATCAGTGCGCCCACGTACGGGCGTTGTTCGCCAACGACCATGACCTGGCTGATCAGGGGGTGACCGCGCAGGCCGTCCTCCAGGCTGGAGGGGATCACGTTCTTTCCACCCGCAGTGACAATCACTTCTTTAGCGCGACCCGTAATGCGCAGGTAACCATCCTTATCGACGGAGCCCAGGTCACCCGTACGGAACCACCCGTCCTTCGTGAACGCTTCCTTCGTCAGGTCCGGGCGGCCATGGTACTCCTTGAAAACTGCTGGGCCTTTCACCAGGACCTCCCCAGTGTCGGAGATCTTAACGCTCATGGGTGGCAGCGGTGGTCCCACGGTCCCAATCTTTGACAGGTGCGGCGTGTTGACTGACAGGGGCCCCGTGGTCTCTGTCAGCCCGTAGCCTTCCTGCACCCGCAGGCCAGCCCCGCGGTAGAAGTGGGCCAGGCGCTGGGACAGTGGCGCGCCCCCAGAAATAATCATCTGTACGTTCCCGCCCACCAGGGAAACCAGTTGGGAGTAAACAAGGGCACCCGCCGTTTTGTGGGCGGCTTTCAACCGCGCGGAGGGGCCTTCCTCAGTGTCCAGTGCTCGCGAGTAGTCTTCCGCCACCTTCGCTGCCCAGCGGAACACCCGGTTCTTCACCCCAGCGCCGGCCTTGGCGTCCGCGGAATTGTATATCTTCTCTAGAACCCGTGGGACCACCAGCAGATATGTCGGCTTGAAGCTCGCAAGGTCGGGCAGCAGGTCCTTAACGTTCGGCGTGTGGCCGATGACGCCCTCACCCGTCACCTGGTACACCTGCAGGAAGCGAGCCAGAATGTGCGCTAGCGGCAGGAACAGCAGTAACCGCGAGGCAGGGAAGTCGGCAACCTCAGGCATCCACAGGTGAGAGTTCTTGTTCAGGTCCGTGAAGTTCCCGTGCGTTATGACCGTCCCTTTGGGAGCACCCGTAGCTCCCGACGTGTACACAATCGTGGCAGTACTGTCCAACCGGAGCTGGCCCCGGCGCAAAGTAACTTCCCGCCGCGCAACACCTGCGCCTGCCTTCTCAATGGTGGCTACCGCCCCCTGATCCAACGACAAGATTGGGATGTCGCGTTTGACGTCTTCAGCAGCGGCCTCCACCAGATTCGCCATAAGAACTGACTCGCAGACAACCAAGGAAATTCCTGCGTCCTTCAGGATGAACGCAATCTGCGCCTTCGATGATGTTTCGTAGATTGGCACAGGCACCAGGCCAGCCATCCAGGAGGCAAAGTCCAGCAGCATCCACTCGTAGCGGGTACGGGACATGATGGCGATCCTTTCGCCCTGCTGCAAGCCCATGCCTATCAGCCCGGCCGCCACGTTGTTGACCTGCTCCCAGAACTGCCCAGCACTCAAGGACCTCCAGGAACCAGTCATCGGGTCTTTCAGCTCGGCAAGGGGCGCGTGCGGGGCTTTCTCCACCCGCTGTTGCAGCAGGTGCGGAATGGTATCTTCCTCCGTCACCCGCGTCAGGACAGGAGCGTGCCACTCCAAAGCCTGAGTGGTGGTAACGCCAGCATCATCCGTTAGTTCAACCAGCAAACCTTCCCCAACAGGGCGACCATCAAGGTCAGGGTCCTGGGGCTTCGCCGACGCGTCCCGGATTTCATCCGCCCGGTTTGAGTCGTCAGGTTTCGTCATGGCCTGCCTCTCCTTAGCGCCGTTTCCTTCTTGGGGGAGCCTCCCCCAACTCAAAGTGGGGGAGGTGCACGCCGTCGGCCTGGGCGTCCTCCTGCAGTTGCCACTGGTTCTCTGCGTGAGCAGCCGCCCGCAAGTCACGTTCAACTGCCCGTAGGTAGTCCACCGACTGGGGGGTGGCAGCAACCGTGACAGACAGGTAGGGGGTGCGGGGGGAAACCTTGGCTTCCGACTTGACACGGCGCAGCAGAATCAACGCTTCCGACGTCACATCCAACAGAGCCGGGTCACCGCCGGCCACGCGGTAGTCGTCAGCAACCGGCCAGGGGGCAACATGAACGCTGCCGGGCCTATACCAGGACCACGCTTCCTCCGACGTGAACGGCAGGTACGGAGCCAACAGCCGAATGGAGGCATCCACCACCAAGGCTAGGGTGGACCGGGCGGACTGCGATTCCTCGTCTGTCCACGCACCATCCGCGTTGTAGGCGCGCTCTTTCACCAGTTCGATGTAGTCGTCACAGAAGGTCCAGAAGAACGTTTCCGTGACCTGCAACGCGCGGGTATGGTCATAGGCGTCCAACGCGCCCGTAGACGTGGTGATCACGTCGCTTAGGGCTGCCAGCACCGCGCGGTCAATGGGCACGGTGACCAGGGCGGGGTCCAACCGGAGTTTGCCGTCCGCACCGGCCATTGAAAGCGCAAACTTGGAGGCGTTCAGCAGCTTGATCGCCAGGCGACGGCCGATCTTGATCTGCCCTTCATCAAACGTGGCGTCCGTACCAAGGCGAGCACTGTCAGCCCAGTAGCGAACCGCATCCGACCCGTACTTCTCCAAAAGGCCCATGGGAGTAACCACGTTGCCTTTCGATTTGGACATTTTCTTCCGGTCGGCATCCAAAATCCAGCCGGAAATTGCCGCGTTAGCCCACGGCAGTGCGTCAAATTGCAGGTTAGAGCGCAGCACCGTGGAGAACAGCCAAGTACGCAGAATGTCCTGGCCCTGGGCCCGCAGGTCCATGGGGAACACCTTGCTGTACAGCTCTTCGTCCCGCAGCCACCCCGTCGGTATTTGGGGTGTCAGGGAAGAGGTCGCCCAAGTGTCCATAATATCGACCTCACCGTGGAAACCGCCGGGAACGTCACGCTGGTCGGCCGTGTAACCGGGTGGAATGTCCGTGGTCGGGTCGATCGGTAAAGCGTCGAAGTCAGGGCTGAGCACCTGCGAGTAGTCAACCTCCCCGCCCTCATCCACCCCGTACCAGACCGGGATGGGCACACCGAAGAAGCGTTGCCGTGAAATCAGCCAGTCCGAATTCAGGCCCTTAACCCAGTTGTCGTACCGGACACGCATGAACTCAGGGTGGAAGTCCAGTTCCGCGCCCCGTTGCAGCATTTCCTCACGCAACTGGACCGTGGAGCCTTCGCGGGTGAAGTCTTTGCCCCCGTTGCGCACATACCACTGGCGTGAGGTGACAATCTCCAGCGGACGGTCACCCTTCTCAAAGAAGTTCACCATGCGTTGGGTGGGCTCAACCTTCTGGTCGGCGCCCCCCGTTTCCTGTAGGGCTTCCACCAGTTCCTTGCGGGCGGTGAACACGGTTTTCCCTGACGTGGAAGCAAACAAGGCTGCCCCGTCCTCGTCCTCAATCCATTCCGGAACGTCGCGACTAATTCGGCCATCGCGGTCCAAGATGGGGCGTAGGGGCAGGTTCAGTTCACGCCACCATTGCACGTCAACCAGGTCACCGAACGTACAGCACATTGCGATGCCAACGCCCTTGTCCTTCTCCGCCAGAGGGTGCGCCAGCACGGGCACTTCAACGTTGAAACCGGGGGAGGTGACGGTAGTACCAAACACGTCCTGGTAGCGCTCATCATCCGGGTGCGCGATCAGAGCCACGCAGGCGCCTAGCAGCTCCGGGCGGGTCGTCTGAATCTGCAGGTCCCGACCTGCCCCGCCCTCAGCAGCGTCCCCACCACTGAAAGTAAGAGTGTAGTAATCCCCTGGGTATTCGCGGGC
>CAYFVT010000057.1:0-7072 GCA_964346705.1 uncultured Actinomyces sp.
AGCAACAGACTCTTAATCTGTGGGTCCAGGGTTCGAGTCCCTGATGGCGTACCGCTCAGAAGCCTCCACTGCGGTGGGGGCTTCTGCTTTACCCGGTGAGAATGGGGCCGGGGTCCAACCGCCAAGGCCGTCGGGGCTTGGCATGAGGTCGTTCGGTGTTACACCAAAGAAGCTCGCAAGCGTCGCGATTTCTTCGGCTGCCCACTTCGTTCTGCCGCGCATCCTTCCAGAAATGCTCTGTCCGGGTAGTCCCAGGACACGCCCTATGTCTGCGCGAGTCAGGTCGTTGATAAATAGGTATTGGCTCAGGGAGGAGCTGATCGCCTCATTTATTGTTAGGCGGTCTTCACGGACTGCGGAGCTACTCATACAGTGACATTACGTCACGAAACGTTTGGTATCAAGTAGCACCGCTTGACGTGGTCCTGGAGTCTGTGGGACAGTCTGTGCATGAAACGAAGCGTTACAACGCGAAACGTAACTGAGTTACTCAGTGCGCGAGACGCCGCCGAGCTTCTTCCTGACACAACACCGGCGACTTTGCTGCGCTGGGGGCGAGAAGGCCGGATCCCCGTTGTTCGCCTCCCGGGCAGGGTCTACTTTCGGCGCTCAGACCTCGAAGCGATGCTTGAACCAACTGTCTCGGAACAACAACACGCGGGCCAGCCTGAGTTGCCGTTCGATGAGCTTCTAGAGCCTGGGGAGTAGTCATGAGCTTCCGGGCAGTGACGTGGGCGTTCGACCGGGTGCGTGGTTTGTCTGCGACCGAGAAGCTAGTGCTGTTGGCGTTGGCGGAGTTCGCTAACGACGACAACGAGACCTGGCGCAGCCGGGAAATGTTGGCGCAACGTGCGGAGTGTTCGACCAAGACGGTCCAACGTACGGTGCGCTCACTGAGAGAAGCCGGCCTTATCGAGATCCAGGGACGCTGGGCCTGGTGCGGCAGTGACGCTGAGGAGTGCGCGTCACGGCCCAGCCACAAGCACCGGTCCGGCACGACGTACAAGCTACGTCTGGACCGTTCTGGGGATGTGCGTGAGCTTCGCAGTGTAGATGCGGAAATCTCCACAGAGGACAAATTGTCCCCTATGGAGAAAGCGTTGGAATCACGCGGGAAAGTCCACAGGAGACAATTTGTCCCCTATGGGGCCATACCGGACACCCAGGGTCTCCCACGGGGGACACCAGTGGCCCCTATATGGAGTGTTAACCCCCAGTTAAACCCCCAGACCAGACCAGACCTGGCAACCACAGAAGCGGTCGGGTCGGTTGGGGATGATTCTTCGGTAATGGTGGCCGCCCCTGACGGGGCCAGGCCACCGGCTACAGCCGGCGATGCACAGGTAGTAGCGCAGTGCTTACCGGGGCATCTGCGGAACTTGGATGCCCACGGCCTTACCGTGGTTGCCGGCTTGCTACGTGAGCGTTTAGTTGCCGGCTGGAGTGCGAAGGCGATCCGGGATCTCATGGATCAACCGGTCCCTGAACGTGTGGGCCGCCTCGCGGGCCTTGTTGCTTACCGGCTGCAACAAAACGTCCTACCGGAGCTGGCACCACGCAAGGCCCCGCCGCCGCAGCGGCCGCCCGTGGCGGTGGCGGTGGAGCCGGAACGGGATCCCGTTAGTGCGTCTTGGGGTGCGCTGGTGTGGGAGCCAGCCTTTGAGGCGGCTGCGGCTGCATCCGGTAGCTACCTGCATGCGTATCAGGCAACGCTTGCCCGTCTTGAGCGGGATGGACTGGACCAGGCGGCGTTCCGCGCTGCGTGGTCGGAGCTGGCGCATGTGCCAGCAAGTGAGCGCGGCCAGGCTGCTCTCACCCTTTTGCTTCCTCCAGCGGATCCGCTGGGGGAGTTACGCCCCTCCTCCCGAGTGGGGGTGGCGCAATGATCGTCCGGTGCGACGTGGGTGTGCACGGGATTGCTCGCTTCAACGGTTGGGGCGAGCACGGTATGAAAGCTGGGGGTTTGCAATGGATCTCATGAACTCGGTTCTGGAGCTGTTTGTCCGCTTCGCACAAATTGGTGGTGGTTTGTGGTTGGTTTGGGGTGCGGTGGTCTTTGGTGGGGGTCTCAAAGACCACAACGGGCCACAAACTCAGGCCGGCATGTGGCAGATCGTTGGTGGTGGCCTGATTCTGGCTGCCGCCACTCTCTTCGCCCAGATCGCGCTTTGACCGGCTGGTCAAAGCCGATCCCAAGGTGGGGAGAGGTGAGTTTGCGTGAGTTGGCTATTTGGAGACGCCCTCGTCGATCAGATTGTGGCGATGCTGCACGTCATCTTCGGTGGTGCAGCCCTCGACATTGATAGTTTGAGCAAGTCCGTTGAGACTTACTCGTCGTCTGCGTATGGCACTGTCAGCCTGATCGCTTCCACCGTGGTCAAGCCGGTTTCGGCCGTCATTATTTCGATAATGGCGGTCCTGGAGCTGGCGCGGCAAGCAACGCATATTGAGGCGGATCGGGAGCTGGGGATCAAGATCATCGCCGCCACCATGTTCAAACTGGTGATGCTCATTGTCATTGCTCAGAACGCGGATCTGATTTTGGGAGCTATTAACGGCGCGGTCGATCAGATTATGGGTGGCATGTTGTCAGTGGCACCGTCCGCTCCGGCGGGCACTACTCCCGATTGGGCTGCCTTGGAGGAGCAGGTTAAGGACGCTGGTTTCTTCGACCGCTTAGGGCTGTTGTTGGCTCTAACGATTCCTTGGGTGATTGCTTCCTTCGCGGGTGTGGTCGTAAAGATCATGGTGTGGCTGCGTTTCATGGAGATGTACTTGTTGAGCGCGTTCGTCACGTTGCCGCTGGTTTTCATCGCGAATCCGGATACTAAGTCGGTGGCGATTGGTTACCTGCGCCGCTACGCTGCCGCCGCGTTAACGGGGGCCGTCCTGATTTTGGTGATCGTGGTTTACGCCTACTCGGCTACGTCGTTGACGGGTGGGTCTTTGGCTGACTTCAGTGATTACTCGTCCTTGTCAGCTTGGGCGACCCGCAATTTTGGGAATCTGATCCTGGCACCAACGGCGCTGATCGTGTTGGTGGTGACTAGTCCGCGGATCGCGCGGGCCTTGGTGGGTGACGCATGATGCGCAATCGTGCCGTAGCAGTCTTAGCGGCCTTGGTGGTGGCTGTCAGTCTGGCGGGTTGTGGTCCGTCCTTGGGAGCCACCAAAGCTGATGCGGATGCGGCTGTGGCCGGGATGCAGGGCCTCACCGACTCACAGATAGGGGAGTTCCGCTACCGCATCGAGAGTGCTGGGGAGAAGGAAACGGTGAACCGGATCCTGGAGGAGGCCCAGGCAGCGGACGCGGCCGGCTTAGCTTTACAGGCGGAGCAGGCCGCGAAGATCCAGGCAATGCTGCAAGGCTTCCTGGACGTGCCGCTGGTGGTGACCTGGCCGCCCCAAGGGCTGCAACGGTTGGTGGGGGAGACGGTGACCCTGCAGGACGATGGGAGCTTCGAAGCCACGGAAGGTTTAGCTTCCCAGTGGGGGTTTCCCGCAATGTGGCGGTTAGCTGACCATCCTTCCGCGACGTGGATCGAGATATGCGATCAGGGGGCCACGCACTGTTTGACGTGGGTGGTGAAACTCGACGGGGCTGACCAGGTGCGCCTGGTGGCACCGTGGATCGCCTCGGAGCTGGAACGTGAGGGTGAGACCTGGGTGTTTATGAAGGGAGCCGAAAGTGGCTCTTGAAGTTAGGGTCCAAAACGAGATTACGGCCTATCAGCCGAAAGTGATGTGGGGCCTTAGTTGGCGACAACTTGGTGCTGTTGGGTTAGCGATCCCGCTAATCGGCGGCGTGTATGCGTGGTTGTGGGCGGCTGGCCAGTCTGATCTGGGGACTTGGGTTGTGGCCCTACTCGCGGTGCCAGTTGCCCTATATGGGTGGGTGCGCCCTAAGGGGCTGCCGTTTGAGGTTTATGCCCGCTACGTGTTGGCGGGAACTGTCTTAGAAAAGCAAAGGGTGTTCTACGAATCAACACCCGCAACTGCTGTTGATCGGGGGGTCATCACAGATGGAAACAATGGAGTTAGTAAGAAAAGGTCCAGGAAAGCGGCGCGCCGCATCGAGCAAAAGCACCGTCTCTAAGAAGAAAACCGCCCGGCAGGAAAAGGCTCCGAAGCTGTCGCGGGGGCAGCGACGCGCCCGGCGCACTACCCAAGCGATCCTGCAATACGACGCTCTAACTGAGGCGGGGATCTGCGATCTGGGTGAGGGCCGCTACAGTCTTACCCTTGCCCTATCGGACATTGATTACCAAGTGGCACCGGAGTTGGTGCAGCAGTACGTGGTAGAAAACTACGCCCGTCTACTTAACAGTTTCGATGCCGACCAGTGCGTCCAGGTCTCGGTGGTGAACCGGTTTGTAGACAAGGACGCGATAGCGGCCGATGTGGAACTAGCAACGTGCGGTGATGGTTTGGATGCTTACCGGCTGTCCTTGAATGGGGTGATTGAGGACAAACTCTCCCGTGGCCGCAACAACACTGTCACCGACAAGTTTTTGACGGTGACAATCACGGCGGACTCATACGAAGCTGCCCAACAAATGTTGGCGCGGGTTGAAGCGGAAACGGCCGCCCAGTTGCGCCAGATGGGTGGCTGCAAGGCGGAACGGCTCTCTGGTGAGGGCCGCGTCCGGCTGCTCCAGTCGATTCTGCGTCCTGGCAGTCCCAACAACTTCTCCTATGAAGCCATGATCGGGTCGAACCTGACCACGAAGGATGCGGTGGCCCCGTGGCAGATGGACTTCAAAACTGATTCCCAACGTGCGATCAGTTTAGGGACCGCGGATGATGATTTCGTTCAAGTGTTGTGCCTACGGGATCTCCCGCGCTGGCTGTCAGACCGGCTCATTCGCGACATTACGGAGATCAACTCCGACCTGGTGCTCTCGATCCACTACCGTCCCTTGGAGCAGGTGGAAGGTCTGGAGTTAGTGAAGCGCCAGATTGCGGGCATGGAAATGCAAACGATTAGGGAGCAAGAAAAGGCGCGGAAACGTGGCTACAGCGAAGAGTTGATCTCTCATGAACTCAAAGCGTCCATGCATGAAGCCCAAGAGTTGCTGCGCCAGTTAGAACAATCCAACGAGAAGCTGTTCTCCATGACGCTCGTGGTAGCGGTGCGCGGTAAGTCGCTGCAAGATCTGTCGGAGCAGGTGGAGCGGGTGCGTACCGCTGCCCGTAAGCAGTCCTGCACGCTGGAGGATCTGCGCTACATGCAAGAGGACGGACTCAACGCGGCGTTGCCGCTGGGTTGGTCCCGTCTACCGATCTTCCGCACCGTCACTACCGCTACCGCCGCGATCCTGGTGCCTTTCACTACCCAAGAAATTTTGGATCCGGGTGGCCTGTATTACGGGGTGAACCGGACTAGCAAGAACCTGATTGTGGGATCCCGGGCGGAGACCATGAACGGTAACGCTTTCTTCTTGGGTACTACCGGGTCCGGTAAGTCCCAGTACGCCAAGAAGGAACTAACCCAAGTAGTTCTCAACCGCTCCGATGATGATGTCATCATCATCGACCCGGAGTGGGAATATTGGGCACTCGGTGAAGCCTTGGGGGCCACCCGCATCGAGATCGGCGCTGACTCCCGCCACTCATTGAACCCGCTGGCGATAAGCCGGGACGAGGGGATGGAGGAAGGCTCACCCATCAAGCGGAAGGCTGAGTTCATCCTGTCCATGTGTGAAGTCCTGGTCGGTGGATCTATGGGGCTGTCTCCTGCGGAGCGCTCCGTCATCGACCGCTGCGCGACCGCTATGTACAACACGTATTGGCGGGATAAGAAAGCCCCGATGCCAACTATGGCCACCTTCTACGACCAGCTTCTTGCTGAGAATGATGAGGCAGCCCGTGGGGTCGCAACAGCGTTGGAGCTGTACGCCAAGGGCAGCTTCTCTGGGTTTGCCCAACAAACCAACGTGGACACTACCAACCGGTTCACGATCTATGACATTTCCACCCTTGGTAGTGAGCTGAAAACCTTTGGGATGCTGGTTGTCCTAGAGGCGATCTGGTCCAGGGTGAGAGAGAACCGCGCGCAAGGTAAACGCACCTGGGTTTACATTGACGAGTTCCACCTTCTTTTCGATAACCCGTACGCCGCTGACTTCTGCCAAGCCTTCTATAAGCGTGCCCGTAAATGGGGTGCCTTCCCCACCGGGATCACCCAAAACATTGACGAACTGTTAGCCTCCCCCGAGGCCAGGCTCATGCTCGCCAATTCGGCCATGTTGGCGTTGTTGAACCAGAACCCAACCGACGCTGACGAATTGCAGTCCTTGTTCAAGCTCTCTGATAAGCAGCGGGAGACGATCACCAACCTTGAACCAGGGTGCGGGATCCTCAAAATGGGATCCGCTATGGTCCCCTTCGATGACCGGATCGGAACCGACACGGAGCTGTACCAACTGTTCACCACGAAGTTTGGTGAGGCGGTCAATGTTGAAACGGTGAGCCTATGAGTAGCCGGTTTCGCGCGGTTGGGTCCCAAAACCTCACTGCTGGGGCTTTCTCCCACATCACCGTAGATACACGCTCTCAAAGCGTGCTGGGCAACGGTCCCAACATGGCCTTACCGCAGATCCCGGGTCTAAGTGAAGGTCAAAGCATTGCGGTGGAAGGCTCCCGTGGTGCGTTGGGCGCTCCCGCTTCGGTGGGGGCGGCCGCCGGTCAAGCCGGAGCCTCCAGCATCCAGTGGGCCGCGAACGTTATGAGCGGCCAAACTGATGCCTCCCAAGACGTGCAGGAAGGCTCCCGCAACACTGCAAGCGTTGCCACCGCCACCAAACACGGTGATAGTGGGGGCAGTGCGACTACGGCGGGATCTTCTGCCCCTACCGGGACGAGTGCAACTAGCCCGGGGGCGCGGGCCGCTGGTGGTGACAGCCGCTTCGCGCCTCCCAACAAGGCCGCTTCTAGCGGTAAAGGGAGTGCAGCGGCCACTAAGCCTGCCCCAAGTGTCACCTCGGCGGGCCGTGGTGCCACTGGCGTTAGTCGGGGTGGTCCCGCCTCGGTGCGTACCGCGAAGGGGATCCAACCGGCGCGGGGCCTCATGG
>CAYFVT010000057.1:7172-8834 GCA_964346705.1 uncultured Actinomyces sp.
TCATGGTCCGCCACAGCGCTGTCGTTGCCCTCAAAGGTGGGGCCGCAGCCGCCATGTCCCCAACTACTTGGGTAGTGGCAGGGGTGGGGGCACTGCTGTTGGTGTTGATCTTGACGGCCGGCCAACTCATTGGTGGGGCCTCCGCTGGGGTGGCTGGCTCCCAACAAGAAGGCGGCGCGTGCGCGGCCACTGAGTTGGTGCCTGAGCATGGGCAGGAGTGGCTAAGTGAGGCGGTTGCAGCTAGTGGCCTGCCCGCCACGTTCTTGGCGAAGGTGATCGCGCGGGAGTCTGATTGGCGGCCGGACGTGTTCGCGATGGACTCCAACGGCGGCACCTGGGGTTTGTTCCAGATCAACCGCTCCGAATGGGCGCGCCTCTACCCGGCCTCTGCTGGTAGCACCGGGACTCCTTTGGGGATCACCGATCCGCTGCTACATGCCCGCTTGGGGGGCCTGCTGATGAAGCAGAACTACGAGAAGGCGTTGCAGTTGCAGGCCGCGAACCCGCAAGCCGCCTACGCGCAGCTGGACCCGCTCGAAGCGACCGTCATTATTCACAACGCCGGCCAGGGTGCGCTCCAGAACTACCCCAATATCCCGACGATTACGCGCGACTACGTAGCAGAAGTTATGGCAGGCACGGGAGCGCCCGGTACTTGGACGCATCCGCACCCAAACGCCACGGTCACCTCCCAGTTTGGCTACCGGATGCACCCGATCTACGGGTACTCACGTCTCCATGCAGGCACCGACTTCGCGGCCGGGCCGGGCAGTCCCATCTTTGCGGCGAACAGTGGCACCGTCACGTTCGCCGGGTTTGACTCGCGCGGGAACGGCACCATTGAGATCGACCACGGCAACGGTCTGCGCACCGTCTACCTGCACATGTATGCCTCCGGCATCCATGTACGCACCGGGCAGACGGTCAGTGCGGGCCAGTTGATCGGGGCGGAAGGATCCTCTGGTCAATCCACCGGCTCCCACCTGCACTTTGAGGTCCGCGTGAACGGTACGCCCACCGACGCCATGGTGTTCCTGCAGGAGAACCTAGGCCAGCCTGGGTTGGGCCTCCAAAACTGTGGTGGCGGTGAGGTCATGTTCCTCGCTGGGGGAGCAGCCCCGGTAGTGCAAACGGCCATGAGTTTCCAGGGGGTGCCCTACGTGTGGGGTGGGACCACGCCCGCCGGTTTCGACTGCTCCGGCCTCATGCAGTACGCCTACAGCCGCCACGGGGTCACCCTGCCGCGGGTGGCGCACCAACAAGCGTTCACGGGGCAGAACATCTACGCCGGTCCCGGACACGGCGCTAATCTGGCCCAACTTGAACCTGGTGATCTGATTGCGTTCTCCAACAGTGGGGGAGCGAACTACCAACACATCGGCATGTATGTCGGGGGCGGCAAAATGGTGCACGCACCTCAACCAGGCCAAACCGTAACAGTGGTGGGTTTGGATTATTGGAGATCCCAAATGTGGCGGGTCCAGCGGGTGGCAGTCAATGACGCTTAGAACCAAACAGTGGCTCACCGTCATCGGCGTTGCCGCCCTAGTTGTCGCCAGCATCGTCTTTGGGCAGTGGCGCTCCCACCGAGCGGCCACCGCAGAAGCGGTGGATCCCGCCGCTTCGGTAGTTAGCCAGCCCATCCAGGCAGCGGAGGATCCC
>CAYFVT010000058.1:0-8543 GCA_964346705.1 uncultured Actinomyces sp.
TTATTCTTGTGGTTGGTGTCCGCAACCCTTCGCGGCCTCCTGTTGTGAAACTCTAGGAAGGACCACTAATGAGTGCTACCCCCATCGAATTTGGTCAGCAGCCCAAGGCGTCGCCCTGCGCTTGCGGTGAAGGTCATACGGTTGACCTGCCCGTGTTGGACGTGCAGCAGATTCCCCACGAAATCCGGCATGCAACAATCTTTGGTGCCCTTGGCGGGATACAGCCGGGCAGGGGCCTGATCATCAGCGCCAACCACAATCCGATTCCGTTGCTGCGTCAACTGGAGGAGCGGGCTCCCGGCGTTTACCAGGTGGAATACTTAGAAGAAGGGCCGGAGTGCTGGCAGCTTCAGTTCACCCTGAACTGATCCCCGGGTGATGGGGCGGCGTTCAAGCTAGAATGGCGGGGGCGGGTGTGTACCACATCCGCCCTTTGCCGTATCCGGCTGATTCTAGGAGTGTTTTGAAGCCCGCCCTGCTACATATCCGTTCACTGCTGCCCCGACCATCCGACCTAAGGCACATTCGTGAATCGTGGCGAAGCGACATTCTGGCTGGAATCACGGTTGGTGTTGTCGCGCTTCCCCTTGCCTTAGCCTTCGGCGTGTCTTCCGGGGTGGGGGCAGCAGCCGGGCTGGTGACCGCCATTGTTGCCGGCTTGGTGGCAGCTATTTTCGGCGGGTCTAGGGTTCAGGTGTCTGGGCCTACGGGCGCAATGGTCGTGATCATCGCCCCGCTGGTGGTGGAACATGGCGCGGCGGTCCTGCCACTGCTGTCTGTCGTTGCGGGCATCCTGGTGCTGATCGGCGGCATTCTTGGGGTCGGGCGGGGGATCTCTTTAATTCCTTGGCCGGTCATTGAAGGGTTCACGCTTGGCATTGCCATAACTATCTTCCTGCAGCAGGTGCCTGCCGCGTTCGGGGTTGAACCCATACCGGGCCTGAACAGTTTGCAGGGAGCGTTTCATGCGGCGTTTTCGGCGCCGTGGCCGGCTGCGGGTCTGACGCTTGCTTTGACGGCCCTGTCGGTAATCGCCATATTGCTGCTAGAAAAGTTTGTCCCCAAAGTGCCATCCTCTCTGGTGGTCGTGGTGGCAGCCACCCTGCTGCTGTGGCTGACAGGCTGGGGGGTAGCGGTAATTGGTGAAATCCCATCGTCTCTCCCGGCCCCCGTGATGCCGGACGCGAACCTGGACTTAGTTATGGCGATTCTTCCGGGGGCCGCCGCTGTCGCGCTGCTGGCAGCCATTGAGTCGCTTCTTTCAGCGCGGATCGCGGCCGGCATGATGCCCGGCGGCACCTATGAACCGGACCGGGAAATGTTCGGTCAGGGGCTGGCCTCCATCGCCTCCGGCCTGTTCGGTGGAATGCCCGCAACCGGGGCGATTGCGCGTACCGCGGTGAACGTCCGTTCCGGCGGCCGGTCTCGCCTGGCAGCCATCGTCCACGCCCTGCTGCTTTTGCTGGTTGTTTACACGGCTTCCCAACTGGTGGCTTTCATTCCGCTGTTCGCGCTCTCCGCCGTGCTGATGGTGACAACTTTCCGCATGATCTCAGCCAAGACCGTTCGCCAGATCATGGGTTCCACGCGTTCAGATGCACTGGTGTTCGTCGCCACGGCCACCATCACCGTGGGTCTGGATCTGATCTGGGCCATCGTTGTTGGCGTCATTGTGGCCGGCACGCTGGTGTTACGCCACTTCGCGAACAGGTCGGGCGTTTACCGCGAGTTCGTGGTCGAGGATCCCAAGATTGCCGTGTTCCGTCTTGACGGTTCCATGTTCTTCGGGGTTTCCGACCGTATTGAATCTGAGATTGAGAAGCTAGCGGGCGTGGACGTTGTCATCATCCGTCTGTCCCGCATTGGTGTTATGGACGCCACGGGCGCTAAGGCACTGTCTGACATTGCTACCAGACTGCAGCAGAATGGTCAGCTGGTCATAATCAAGGGCTTGCCCCACCAGTACGTGACGCTAATGGCCCGCATGGGGCTGACAGGGGAAGAAGACCACGTGCAGCTGGTTGACAACATGGATGACGCAGTCGAATATGCGGCCAACTGGCGGCAGGCCCTAGTGGCCGGGGAAGCCGACTAGGGCGCGGCCCGCCTGCCAGAGCCCTCAGTCAGTCCTGCTGCTGCCAGAGCACCGCCCCGCTCTTGTCCGTGATAGTGACGGGCGTGGGACTGTCTAGGTCCAGGCGCACAAGAAGCTCGTCGTCCCCCTGGGTTGAGGCGGCCCGATACGTGTAGCGCCTGTTGTCGACCTCGACTGTCTGCACGCGGCTGGAAGTCAGCCACGGGTTGCGCCGCCGCAGGCCAATAAGGTCCTGGTGTGCGCGCAGCATGCCCTGACCGAAGGGAAGAAGGTCTGCGGGCGTGGGGGGCATGGGGGGTCGGACCGCGTCATCCCCGGCCTCATTCTCTTCCTTAACGCCTGTGAATCCCTGCTCATCCCCATAGTAGATAGCCGGAATGCCAGGGATGGTCATGAGGATGGCCAGGGCGGTTAATGCCCCGCGCTGATCAAGCTGGGAGGCAATGCGGGTCACATCATGATTCCCAATGAAAGTGGTGGGAATAAACGTTTCCATGAACTCATTGTTGCGTTGCAACGACCAATCCAGTTCGTGAAAGTTACCATCCCGTAAAGAGGACCAGATGGCCTTCCACAGTTCGTACTGGGTTAGGGAGTCCGCCGTGGATTCGGTGATGAACGCCGGGTAATCGCCGTGGATCACTTCCCCCAGGAACCAGACGTGGGGGAAACGGGAGCGGACCTCCGGCAGCAGTTTCGCCCAGAAGGCGGCAGGCACCGAGTAGGCAGCATCCAAACGCCAACCACTGATTCCCCGGCCCAACCAAAAGTTCATAACGTTGCGGGAGTATTCCATCGCCCGGGCATCCGCGTGGTTCAGGCGCACAAGCGCGCCGTGGCCTTCGAAGACACGGGGCGTGGGGCCGTCCTCGTGCTCCCAATCAATGTCGAACAGCGGGGCGTCAGCGGACTCGGGTCCCTCTTCTAAAACAACCTGGACGCGGGGGTCGTCGTAGCCGACGTGGCTGAACACGCCATCTAACATGATGTGCAAGCCGCGGGCCTTACATTCGTGCACCAGGTCGTCAAAATCCTGTTCCGTGCCCAAGCGCGGGTCGATCTTGAACTGGTCCGTGCTGTCGTAACCGTGCGTGGAGGATCGGAAGATGGGCCCCAAGATCAGGCCGGAGACCCCCAGTTCCACCGCATAATCCAACCAATTTGTTAACTGCCGCAGGCGGGCCACCGGGCTTTCAGTCGGCTCGTAGCCACGGATTGGTGCGCCCACGAACCCGAGTGGATAAACGTGCCACCAAATTGTCTTATCCGCCCACATGCCCAGATCCTTTCGCAGTTCTCTACCTTGACCCCCATGCTGCCATGGCCCGGCGCCATTGCCGAATAGCGCCAGGTCAGATTGGCGTACACTTCCCGCATGACCCCTTCTAATGTGGCTCCGCTGCCCAAAGTTGTGGCAGCGTGGGCTGTCCACGGACTGACCCTAACCGGTGTGATTTGGGCAGCCGCGGCGCTGGTAGCCCTGATGCAGGGCGACCCGAAACTCATGTGGCTGTTCTTGGGCATCTCCCTGGTAGTCGACGCGATTGATGGGCCCCTAGCGCGGAAGATGCAGGTGTCGGTTTACACCCCCCAATTTGATGGTGCCATTCTGGACATCATCATTGACTACCTGACTTGGTCCTTCATTCCTGGGCTGTTCTTCTTCCTGGGCGGTATGGGTGGGGGCGTCAAAACGTCCTTCCTGGGTTTCGTGGTCATAGCCGTATCGTCTATGTTCTGCTACGCAAACGTGCGAATGAAAACGGCGGAGAACTACTTCATGGGTTTCCCGGCCGCCTGGAACGTGGTTGTCATCTACCTGTGGCTGCTAATGCTGCCAGTGTGGGTGAACTGGCTTGTCGTAATCTTGTTCGCCCTGCTGACGGTGGCACCCCTAACGTTCGTTCACCCGTTCAGGGTCCGGCGGATGCGGGTGTACACGGTAACTGCGACTGCTCTGTGGTTGGTCGCCACAGGGCTCTTGGTGCTCGTTTACCCCGCGCAGTTGCGAATCGTAGAGATCGTCTGGTGGCTGTCGGGCGCCTGGATCCTTATTGCTGGTGCGGCAGGGACGTACTACTTGGGCCGCAGGCGGACAGGCAAGCCAAAGGCCGGGGGACGGCGCGGCTCAG
Source organism: uncultured Actinomyces sp. (assembly GCA_964346705.1). Lineage (GTDB taxonomy): Bacteria > Actinomycetota > Actinomycetes > Actinomycetales > Actinomycetaceae > Scrofimicrobium. Next base: position 4,228 of record CAYFVT010000058.1, read on the forward strand.
AACAAGCGACGCCCACCGCCACACACCTAAAACAGTGACCGCTGGGGCCAAAACGCTGGGGCCAAAACGCTGGGGTCAGGACGCTGGGGTCAGGGCGCTGGGAACAGCCCTTGGTATTGGTCTTCTAAGCGTCTTTCTTTCAGGTAGCCGCTTAGTTCAATCAAGAAGGTTCCCACGGTAAGGGCGCCAATCACCACGGGAACGTACGTGGGGTAATCCTGCCCGTGGTGCCAGAAGTAAACGTATGGGGCCACGAAGGTGACGGCCGTGGTGACTCCGCCTGCCATCCTGTAACGCCAGGTTGTCCCAAAAATTAGGGCCAGAACACCCCACGTGTACGGAACCGCGCTGACCAAGTCGATCGTCCAAAACACAACCAGTGACCCATGGAACTGCGAAACAAATGACACGGGAAGAACACGCAGGGCTGAATAAATGAAGACGATCAGATAGAGGGCGAACTGGGGGTGCCGCACGGCCCTACTCCACAATGAGCGGCGCGTGGTCTGAACACCTGTGGCAGTGAGTTGGTCCCGCAGGCCCCTCGGCAAGCGGGTCACGTCCATGCCCTGCAGTGATTCGGGGGCAACCACGGGCGGGGTGGCTGCCAGAAGCGCTTTCGGGGTGACACCGTAAAGGGTGGAGCCCGCACTGTTGGGCGGGCCCAGAGGCGCGACAAGCCCGGGAAAAGCGTCCTCCAACGCAGCAGCCTCAGTCGGGGTGGTGGCAGTAACCAGCCAGAGCGCGATCCCGTCCTCAACCCCCCGCCGAAGCAGGATGGGCAGGACGGCTGGGTTAAGTAGGTCCTGCGCATCAAGAAAGGCTGTATTACGGGGTCCCAGCTCACTCAGTCTGGTCGCACCCGCCGCCGCTTTCACGGCCCTGGTGTCAAGAGAATGTGAACGCACCGTGTCCGATGAGGCGAGGACGCCCGGCCGCACGCTAAGGCTGTCCGCCCACCCCTTGAGTTTTCGATAGTTCACAACTACCCAGGATACTCGGGCTTATTGCTCGCTCAGACGAAAATGGTGCCAACGAAGCCGCCGAACAGGCCTAAATGCGCCCAGCCCGCCCAAACCTCAGTCCGCTGTCCCCGGAAAGTGACGGCCGACAGTAGAAGCGTCAGAACAAGCAGCGCTGATTGGGCCCCGTCTAAACCGAAAATCACTGGCTGCCCCGTGATGAGCCCGAGGATTAGGACGGACGGGAAGCTGAGGGCAATCGTCGACAAGAAAGCGCCTTCACAAAGGTTGATGACGCGCTGCATTTGATTTGAGAGGGCGGCCGACAAGGAGGTGAGTGTCTCTGGCGTGAAGACGATGGTGGCAATGAGTAGTCCTCCCAGGGCCTGCGGCCAACCGGTGCGAGCCAAAATGATGTCCACCTCCGTCGCCAGGTGTTCAGCCATGAAACTAATAGCGACCAGCAGCAACACTAGGACACCGAAACGGGAGGCCATCGTCTTGGTGCTTTCCCGGACTGGGCTTTGGGCGTCCTCTTCCCGCACGGGCGCACCATCTTGAAACCAGGGACGCAGCGTGCCCACCTGCAGGAAAAGAAACGTTGCGTACCCAACCGCGGTCACGACTGCGGCGCCGACAGCTACAGCAGGCGGAAACTGGCCCGCAGGACCCCTGAAAAGGGACGGCCCCAGAAAAGCGAAGAGTGAAATCAGGCTGATCAACACCAAGTACAGGCGCGTGCCCCGGGGGTCGAAAGTTTGGCGGCCATGCCTGCGCCAACCCAGCAGGATCGCGGCTCCCACCACCAGGTTCATGATGATCATCATCACCGAGAAGATTGAGTCCCGACCGATGGTCGGTGCCGGGGTTGGCCCCAGCATGACCGCGCTGATTAGCACGACCTCAATAATTACAACGGTCAGGGTCAGGATAAGGGACCCGAAAGGTTCCCCCAACTGTTCGGCTAGTGCGTCTGCCTGCCGAAGCACCCCGAAGGATGCGTACATTATGACGACGATCGTCGCGGCGAACAGTAAGGACAGGGCGAACGCCGACAGCGCTGGGGTCAAGGGAGCCCAACCGAAGCCTGCTACGGCGGCCCACACGAATATCAGTTGCAGAACAGTTTTAGAGCGCATACGGAAGCGATTTTACAGTTCGGTGTGGCCTTCAGGATTTGGCGCCCGGGACGGTTGATGTTGGACGCCGGGCGCACTGCCGTTAGCATGAGGCACACGACGTTGCGGCTGCCGGAGCCGCAGCAAACCCCTAGAGGAAGAAGAAATAGTTGTCTTTACAAGACCAGGTTCGCGCACATGCTAACGATTCGGCGAAGAGCAGGAACAGGGATCTGGGGGTGCAAAACTTTGAACTGCTGCCGGGCTTGCTTGCCATGAGTGAAACGGACGTTTCCGTGGCTGCCAAGGATGAAGACTTGGCGCCGGGAACCACCGCCGGCTACCCCGTTTTCACGGAAGGTGAAGTTCCCGCTCCGCTGCGCCTGACCCGCGAAGAACTGGCGGCTGCCGGTTTCGAAGGGAAGAAAGGCCAAACCTTGGCTATCCCGGTGCCAGGTGCAGGCATTGTTGTTGCCCTGGGCGCGGGGGAGGATGAGGGACTGGGGGAGGACTTGCTGCGTGACCTGGGCGCGAGCCTAGCGCGGGCAACGACTCACGCCAGCTCCCTGGCCCTGGTGTTGCCGGAAGGTGCCCAGCTTGGCAAGGGACGGGCGCGTGCCACGGTCGAGGGCGTGCTTCTGGCTCGCTACAAGTACAGCCCATTCAAGGGAGGATTACCCGCTGACCGTCAGGCTGACGCGCCCGCACCTTTGGAGCGCTTCACCCTTGTTGTTCCGGAAGTAAATCCGGGGATTGAGGCCGGGGTACGCCAGGGGGTCCTCACAGCGCGTTCGGGCATCATCGCCCGGGATATTACAAACGCGCCCCCCGCGCATTTGACGAACGTTCAGCTTGGGGAGCTTGCTGAGCGTTTGGGCGAAAAGTATGGGTTCACCACTGAAATCCTTGAAGTGGACGAGCTCACGGAGATGGGGTGCGGCGGGATTGTCGGGGTCAACCGGGGCTCGCGCTACAAGGCTCGCCTAATCAAACTGTCCTACCGGCCAGAGGAAGAGTCGGACCGCACCTTGGCTCTGGTTGGTAAGGGCATCACGTTTGACTCGGGTGGTTTGAGCCTGAAGCCCTCTGACAGCATGTTGGAAATGAAGATGGACCTGGGCGGGGCGGCAGCCGTCCTTGGTGCGTTCAGTTCACTGCGCGACTTTGGTGTCACCACGGCGGTTGATGGTTGGATCGCTACCACTGACAACATGATTTCCGGGGATTCCTTGCGCCTGGGTGAAGTCTTGGTCGCCCGTAACGGGATGACCGTTGAGGTTGGGAACACGGATGCTGAGGGGCGCCTGATCCTCATGGACATCCTGGCTTTGGCTGCCGAAACCAAACCCGATTGGATAGTCGACATCGCCACACTTACGGGTGGGGCAATGGTCGCGTTGGGCGAAGATATTGCGGCCCTGTTCGGCACGGACCAGGACCTGCTTGACCGGGTGGAGGACGCGGCGACCGCAACGGGTGAACCTGTCTGGGAAATGCCCCTGGAACCGGGTTACATGAAGCTGCTTGAGTCCCCACTGGCTGACCTGTCCAACGTTGGGGGCCGCTGGGCATCTCCAATCACTGCCGCACTGTTCCTGTCCAATTTTGTGGAGGACGTTCCGTGGGCGCACATTGACATTGCGGGACCCATGTCGGTGAAGAAGGACACCTCGTGGCGCAGTGTGGGTGCCACTGGTTTCGGTGCCCGCCTGCTGCTGGAACTTTCAGCTGACATGGGTAAAAGCAAGGATAAATAACAAAAATTACTAGCAGGGATTTTTGAGTGAAACGGGGAACGCACCATGACCACTTATGAAGCGATGGAGCTACTGGCGGGGTTAAGCATTGGGCAGAAGGCTGCCCTAGTGTCCGGCCAGGGGATGTGGCACACGACGGATCTGGGGGAATGGGGCGTTCCCCCCATTATGGTGGCCGACGGTCCGGGAGGGGTCCGCAAGCAGGAGGACAAGGGCTTGGTGGCGGGGGAAGCATTTTTCGATGCTGAAGTAGCCACTTGCTTCCCACCGGCAGTCGCTCTTGCCTCCACGTGGGACCGGGATGCGGCAGAGCAAGTGGGGCGGGCCATTGGGGAGGAAGCACGGCGCCAGGGTGTCTCCGTAATTTTAGGGCCGGGCATAAACATCAAGCGGGCCATCCGGGGCGGCCGCAACTTTGAATACTACTCAGAAGACCCGTTTTTGACGGCTGCGCTTGGGGCTGCCTGGGTGCGGGGCCT
>CAYFVT010000059.1:0-8538 GCA_964346705.1 uncultured Actinomyces sp.
ATCCTGGACATGGGGGACATGCTCACCCTGATTGAGCAGGCGGAGAAGAAGTTCGACCAGGAACAGACGGAGAAGATGGCCGAAAAGGCTCTCTCCGGCGAACTGACACTGGATGACTTCCTGAACCAGTTGCAGCAGATCCGCAAACTGGGCTCCATGAAGAAAGTGCTGGGCATGATGCCCGGTATGGGGCAAATGCGTGAACAGTTAGAGAACTTTGACGAACGTGAAGTGAACCGCGTGGAAGCGATTGTTCGCTCAATGACCCCGGCTGAACGCGCTGACGTGAAGATCCTGAATGGGTCACGCCGGAACCGCATTGCGAAGGGCTCCGGCACCACGGTCACTGAAGTGAACCAGATGGTGAAAAGGTTTGAGGGCGCCAAGCAGATGATGTCCTCCATGGGGTCCGGTGGGGGCATGCCGGACATGGCGGCCCTGGCTCAGGGTGGTGGAGGACGGGCGGCCGGACGGCAGAAGCAGCGGGAACAGGCGCGTGCCGCTAAAGCACAGCGGGCGCGGGTGCGCCGCAAGGCGCGCAGTGGGAACCCGGCGAAACGTCGCCAGCAGGAGCTGGAGGCCATGCTGCCCCCCGAGCAGCGGAAGAAGGGCGGGACGCCAGCCAAGCCCGGTGCAGCGTTCGGCGTGCAACAGCAGTCGGATGAGGTGCGGCCAAGCATGGACGCTTTGCCGGAAGACCTGCAGCGGCTTCTGGGCCAGAAACTGTAGGACGCTGGCATGCTGATCACTGTCCGCGGTCAAGTGTATTGGCGCAGCAATCCGGACCAGCCACCGGCCTGGGTGGATGGCACCCTCGTAGTGGGGGAGGGCCCTTCCGGGGCTCGGACGGGGAGATTCGTTCCCGCCACGGACCCCGCCCCTGCCCGCGGTGAGCAGCATTTTGAGGGGTGGGTAGTTCCTGGCCTAGTTGACTTGCATGCCCACCTTGCCCTTGGGCCCCAGGGGCCGCTGGGGGCGGATGGGATCCGCGCGAATGCGTGGGCCGAAATCGAAGCGGGCGTGTTGGCGGTGCGGGAGCCGGGAACGCCCGTGCGCGTGGACGATGCTGACCTGCCGTTCGGGCGCCCGCAGGTGGTGTCAGCGGGCAGACACATCGCCCTCGAAAAGCGTTACATCCGGGGAATGGCCAACGAGATTGCGGGCGAGGGCGACAGCGCCGTTACCGCAGCCCTGGTAGAAGAGGTTCGCACTCAGGCAGCGGAGGGGACGGGCTGGGTGAAACTGGTGGGCGACTGGATTGACCGCAGCCGCGGGCCAGAATCGGACTTGGATCCGCTGTGGTCGGCGGAACAATTGAAGGCCGCCGTGGAAGCAGCGCACCAGGCGGGCGCGCGGGTGGCTGTGCACACGTTCTCTGCGGCTGCTATCGGGGACCTGTTGGATGCGGGCGTGGACTCCATTGAGCATGGCAGTGGCATGACTCGCGCTGAAATGGAACAAGCGGCCGCCGCCGGAATTCCAGTTGTTCCTACATGCCTGCAGGTGCTGAAGTTTCCTGAGTTTGCGCGGGCCGCCAGCAAATACCCGGCCTACGCACAAACCATGCAGCGGCTTTACGACGGCAGGCGGCAGTGGTTCACTGACCTGATTGAATCCGGGGTCCAGTTGCTGCCCGGATCGGACGCCGGCGGCTACCAAGCGCACGGCTCCCTTATTCCTGAATTGCAGCAATGGGTGGATTGGGGGATGGCCCCGGAGGCCGTCCTGGCAGCAGCAACTTGGCGGGCCCGGGATTTCCTTGGGCTGCCATCCCTGCAGCAGGGCGCGCCCGCGGACGCGGTCGTTTACACTACCAACCCGGCCCGGGACCCGGAAGCCTGGGGGCGGCCCGCTGCGGTCATAGCAAACGGTCACGTCGCCTGACCCTGGGGCTGGCGCCGCTACTGGGTGGAGGCTTCGGTGTCTAACTCTGTGAGCAGGCGGCGAATGGTGACAGCGTCCAGCGTGCCAACCGACGCGGCGATACCCGGGCGCAGCCCGTCGGGCTGGTCGCCCCCCATTGGCAGGTTGAGCGTGTTCCCGCCAGCAACTTTGATCAAGTGGATACCGGCCGCAACATCCCAGGGTTGGAAGCTGGTAGCAAGCACCCCTCCCATCCACCCAGCGGCGACCATTGCCAGGTCCAACGCCCCAGCCCCCGGCCTGCGGACTACGGAGTAGTTGTTCATCAGTTCCCGTTCGTGGGTGGCGGCTGCCTCTAAATCATCGTTCAAGGCCTGCACATTCGGGTAGTAAGAGGTCAGCAGGGCCTGGGACTCCTCTGTTGGCCCTGTAGAACGCATTGGCTTGGCTACTGGGGCGCCCCCGCCCTTGTTCGGGTCCTCTGATATGTGCCATGCGTTGTTCTGGTCGGCTGCGAAGAACTCGTAGTTGAACGGAATAGAAACAACGCCAGCCACCATGACGCCATCCAGTTCCACCCCAATTGATGTCCCAAAGTAGGTGAGGCCAGCTGCAAAATTAGCGGTCCCATCGATTGGGTCCACTATCCAACGGACCCGCGAACCCAGCGCCCACATGCGGTCCAAGTCCGCCTCATCCAAGCCCGTGGTTTCAGCCCAATCGTGGGGCGCCACAACGGTGAAGCCCATGCCATGCGGATCCAAAGTTTCCTCGCCCCGCTCCTCACCCAAGACGCGGCTGCCTGGCAGGGCTGCCCCCAAGTAGCGGCGCAACTGGTCTTCAGTGTGCTGATCGTGGAAGGTTACCGGGTCGTGAATGTCCCTCTTCAAGTCCACGTCGGGCGCGGAGCGGGCCACGGAACGCAGGTAGGGGGCCACGTGGCGGGCGGCTGCAATCGCGGTGGCGGCTAAAGCGGTGGTCACGTCTACGGTGGTCAAATCTTTCCAGTTCATGCCCCCAATTGTGCCGCATGAGGCACCGGCCTGGAACCCCGTGACTAACTGCACGGCAATCGAGGTTCGGTTGTGGGTTGGGGTGGCGCCCCGATCATGGCACAATGGTGCCTTGTACTCGGAATGCGTGTGCCCTCTCTGCACGTTGCCCGCGTTTACTGAAGGACGTTTGACTGACCCACCAGTTCGGGCGTTACTTCGCTTGCAAAGTTATAGGAGAAACCACTCAAGTGGCAGTACGTATTCGATTGAAGCGTGTGGGCGCAATTCACGCCCCCAAATACCGGGTAGCCGTAGTCGACTCACGCAAGAAGCGTGACGGACGGGTTATTGAAGAAATTGGGATTTACGATCCCATTCCGAACCCGTCGATCATCAAGATTGACTCTGACCGCGCCGTCTACTGGCTGGGTGTTGGCGCTCAGCCTTCCAAAGCCGTGCGCAGACTGCTGAAGCTAACCGGCGACCTGGCCCGCCATGCGGGTAAGGAGGACGTGGTTAGCTACGTCCAGGTTGCGGAAGTGGACAAGGACGCCGTCGCGAAGGAAGCGGTTGCTGCCGCGGAGGACACGGCGATGAAGGATCGCGCCAAGCTCTCTGAAAAGCAGGCCAAGGAAGCCAAGGAGCAAGAAGCCAAGGTGGAAGAGGCCGACAAGAAGGTTGAAGAAACCGTGGCCGCCGCTGAAGCTGACGCTGCTTCTGATTCTGCTTCTGGGGCCGACGCAGAATGAGGGTCCTAGCGGACGCTTTGGAGCACCTTGTTGCTGGGGTGGTGCACAACCCTGACGATGTTGAGGTGCGTGCCAGGCAAACCCGCAGGGGCGCTCTTCTGGAGGTTCGGGTGAACCCGGACGACTTGGGCCGGGTCATCGGCCGTAATGGCCGGACCGCCCGTGCGCTGCGCAAAGTGATCGGAGCCCTTAAAGGCGACGGTTTCATTCGCGTTGACGTCGTCGAAACTGACCGCTTCTAAATTGGGTAGAAACTGGTCATGGAACCAACAAGTCTTCTGGTAGCTGGAATTGTTGGTGCCGCCCGCGGCCTGCGGGGCGAAGTTGGTGTGGAGGTTCGCACTGACCGCCCGCAGGCCGTTTTTGGTTCCGGCGCCAAACTGAAATTGCGCGACGGTCGCACCCTCACCGTGACGGGGGCGCGTCCGCACAACGACCGTTTGTACCTCACTTTTGCTGGTGTCACCAGCCGTGAAGATGCTGAGGCCTTACGTGGCCAGGAACTGCTGGTTGCTGCGGAGTTGGAGGACGATGCCTGGTATCCGCACCAGTTAGAAGGCCTGCCAGCCGTCACTGGTGAGGGCGAGCAGCTTGGCACGGTCACCGGCATTTATGCCGGCGTCGCCCAGGACATGCTAGTTGTCGAAACGGCGGAGGGCACGGAAGTTTTAGTTCCACTGGTTGTGGACTTGGTGCCGGAAGTGGATTTGGACGCAGGCAGGGTTGTAGTGTCCCCACCGGAAGGCCTGTTTTAGGTTTGACCCATGCGTTTTGACCTGGTCACAATTTTCCCTGAGTACTTCGCGCCCCTGGACCTGTCCCTAGTGGGTAAAGCCCGGCGTGACGGCATTGTCGACGTGAAAGTGCACGACCTGCGCCAGTGGGCTAGCGGGAAACACTTAAGTGTCGATGATGCGCCCTACGGTGGTGGGGCAGGCATGGTGATGCGCGCCGACGTTTGGGGGCACGCGATTGATGCTCTAACTTCCCCTGACCGCACAGAAGCAGCGGCGCAAGGGCGGACGGTGCTGGCCATCCCCACGCCCTCAGGTGAACCTTTGACCCAGAAAATGCTAGAGGACCTGGCGGAAGCCAACCACGTAATTGTTGCCTGCGGACGTTACGAAGGCATTGACGCTCGCCTCGCCCAGCACTACCGGGACCACGATCGCGGGGACGCCGCGGCGGACGCGGCAGAAAACCCGCAGGTTGAGGTCGTCGAGTTCTCTTTGGGTGACTACGTTCTAAACGGCGGTGAAGTGGCGGCGTTGGCGTTGGTTGAGGGCGTGGCGCGCCTGCTGGATGGCATGGTCGGTAACCCGGAGTCCTTGACAGAGGAATCCCACCAGCAAGGCCTGCTGGAGTACCCCGTGTACACGCAGCCGCGCGACTGGCGGGGACGGAAGGTGCCCCCAGTGTTACTCAGTGGCGACCACGGTGCAATAGCCGCTTGGCGCCGCGACCAGGCCCTACGTAAAACAGCTGAAGTTCGGCCCGACCTGATAGACGCCCTCGCCCGAACCCTGACGGCTGGGCCAGTAACTTCGGGGCCCGATGACTTCAGCCAGGCTGCTCTGACCCGGCAGGACCGGGAAACACTGGCGGACCTGGGAATCGTCCTCGCCCCCTCCCCAGCAGAAGTGACGTACGGGCTGGCGGAAGAGGACGAGATTGAGGCGGTCGCAACACTGGCCGGTGAGGTTTTCCCATTGGCATGCCCGCCGGGGCTGCCGCGGGAAGAAATTGACCAGTTCGTTGCCGAAAACCTGACCCCGCAGGTGTTTCGAGACTTACGTGACCAGGGCGGCCTGATAGGCGTGGCCCGGATCGGCGGGCAGGTCGTTGGTTACACCCTGATGTTGCCTGACCTGCCGGATGACATTCCACCGGCTGGGAACACGACTGCGTACATGTCCAAGCTGTACGTCTCCCCACAATGGCATGGCAGCGGTATCGCAGCGGCCCTACTGGAACGCGCAGTCAGCCAAGTGCGCGAAGAGTGGGGTGCGGATGCGGTTATTCTGGGAACCAACCGCGCGAATAAGCGTGCAATCCGCTTCTACCGTGCCCACGGCTTCCGGAAACGTGGCAACCGCACCTTCGTGGTGGGGCCGCGGGCGCACCACGACCACGTGTTCGTGCGGGAAATCACCGACTAAACCATGGGGTGAATTCCCAGAATCTGTGGCAAGCTGGGGCGTCAGGCTTTTCGGCGCAACCTGCCGCAGGGGGACGCCACTGAAAAGACCTGAATCTTGATGTGAGCGGGACGGTTGGGCCCGCTGATGGTCGCATCGACCTGCGGCGGTTGTGACGTGAAGGAGAAGCAATGCAGAAGCTTGACGATATTGACGCTTTGTCAATGCGGGAAGAAGTTCCCGCATTCCACCCGGGCGACACGGTGCGTGTGCACGTGAACGTCGTTGAGGGTGGTCGCAGCAGGATTCAGATTTTTGAGGGAATCGTTTTGGGGCGCCGCGGTCACGGTGTGAAGGAAACTTTCACGGTCCGTAAGCACTCCTTCGGGGTTGGGGTAGAGCGGACGTTCCCCCTCCATTCGCCCACCATTGACCAAGTGGAAGTGATCAGCCACGGTGATGTTCGCCGCGCGAAGCTGTACTACCTGCGTGAACGCCAGGGTAAGGCCACGAAGGTCAAGGAAAAGCGGATGGCGCGCTAACCTTGCCGCTTACACCTGAAGAACCCGCTGGCCAAGGGTCCCGCCCGGCCAGCGGGTCTTTTACTACCCAGACCGGGGGTACAGCCGGTGTGCCGGCCGGTGTTCCTGCTAACGCAGCTGCTGGCGCCCTGCCCAAACGTGCTCAAAGGAAACCCGGTAAACGCGCGCACCTGCGGTGGCCGATTGAGTTTCTGCTGATTCTAGTTGGGGCGGCATTGATCGCCTTGGTGCTGCGCCTGTTCGTGGTGCAGGTCTACCAGATCCCTTCAGAATCCATGACGGACACGCTGCAGGTTGGCAGTCGGATTGCTGTGAACCGGGTGCCCGGGTGGGGGAAACAGGTTGAACGTGGGGACGTTATCGTGTTCCAGGACACGCAGGGCTGGTTGCAGGGTGAGTCGGGCGAGCCGGGACGTTTCGGGGGCCTGTGGCAGGCGCTCGGATTTGTCCCCTCCGGCGGGCAACAAATGGTTGTGAAGCGAGTGGTAGGCGTCGGCGGTGACACGGTTGCGTGCTGCGACGACCAGGGGCGACTAACGGTCAACGGGGAACCGGTTGATGAGCCTTACGTTCTTGAAGGCACCGTCCCATCCGACGTGGAGTTTGAGATCACTGTTCCGGAAGGAACGTACTGGGTGATGGGGGACAACAGGGACAATTCGGCTGACTCCCGCTACCACTGGGAAAATGGGGGCAACCCGTTCGTTCCCAGGGATGCGGTTGTGGGACGGGCGGAATGGCAAATTTGGCCCCTGTCCAATTGGGCGCGCCTGGGGGACCGGAATGTGTTTGAGCTGGTTGAGGATGGCTTCTAAATACCCGACAGCGCGTGCCGACCGGGCGTTCATGCGTCAGTGGGGTCCCATGGTGGGGGTTGACGAGGTCGGACGGGGCGCTTGGGCTGGCCCGCTGGCTGTGGGTGTAGTGGCTTTGAACTTGGATAGTGGGACCGCCCCGCGTGGTGTTACGGACTCTAAGAAGCTTTCCCCACGCAAACGCATGGAACTAGTTGGGCCTATTAGAGCGTGGGCGTTGGCGCACGCGGTCGGGTGGGCTAGCGCGCAAGAAGTGTCGGCCCTGGGTTTGACGCGTGCGTTGGCGGTCGCCAGTGAACGCGCTTTGCGTCTGGTGCGGGTGAGCCTAGCGGCTGCGGGCAGCGCACCCCCGGCGGCGGTCCTGTTGGATGGGAACCAGAACTGGTTGAACAGGCCGAACGTCGTGACAAAGATCAAGGCTGATGCCACCAGTCAGGCGGTGGCTGCTGCTTCCATTTTGGCGAAGGTTGCCCGCGATCAGTACATGAGCGCTGTTCGGGACCCGGGCTACCAGTGGGCGGCAAACAAGGGTTACCCTTCGCAGGCGCATATTGCTGCCCTGCACGCTCTGGGTGCCAGCGGGATGCACCGCACGGGATGGGACATTCCCGGGGGCGCTCAGCCGGCGCTACCAGGGTTGTAGGCACCGCGACAACTTGCGTCCCGTTTGTCCGTAGTTTGGTGCTGGTGGGGTTGGTGCTGGCGAGTTTATGGCGGCGGGTTTACGGTAGGTGTTGGTTAATACCGAGTGACAAGGACGGCAGTGCACAGAGACGACTTAGAGGCCTACGAGAACAGGGCCGAACTTTCCCTTTTCCAGGAATACCGGGACGTGGTTGCCCTGTTCAACTACGTGGTGGAAACGGAAAGGCGCTTCTACCTGTGTAATGCGGTGGAATTGCAGGCCCGGCCGGTGGGTGGGGACGTTTTCTTTGAGATCACGCTGACCGACGCCTGGGTGTGGGACATTTACCGGCCGACTCGGTTCGTGAAGTCAGTGCGAGTGGTGACGTTCAAAGATGTGAACGTGGAAGAAATTACGAAACCGGACTTAGATATTCCCAGCTAGCGGCACCCAGTTTAGGGCGTCTTTCTCTCTGCAAGTTTCCACAGGGCGGATTGTAGAGGGCGCATCCCCAACCGTTTCGTGGGTTTAAGCGCGGACTGGTTCATCTACCTCAGGCTGGGGTGGTGAACAAAAAAAGTAGTGAAGTCAGCCCCGAATCCGCGGGCAACATAGGGCTGGGTAGGTTGGGGGAGGCGGCTGCCGCCAACTACCTGCAGGAAAACGGCTACCAGATTCTGGACCGCAACTGGCGTTACAAACGCTTGGGGGAACTGGACATTGTGGCTCGCAAGGCTGCGACAACAGTGTTCGTGGAAGTCAAAACACGGCGAACCCTGGGTGCTGGTGACCCGGTGGAGGCGGTGGATGC
>CAYFVT010000060.1:0-3288 GCA_964346705.1 uncultured Actinomyces sp.
TTGCGGACAAAATAGTGGCCGCCACAGGTGAACTAACACCTGCGACGGCCACTGTGTGCACGTCAGGAATCCTTGTGTTTAGTCGTTGACTTCCGCCGTGTCCTTAGTTTTGTCAGCAGCGGGGGTCGCCTTGCTGGCAGGTCCCTGAACGCCCTGGGCGACTAGAACAGTCAGCGCCGCAACAACGATGGTCTGCGTGATGGTGAACACCGTGTTCCAGCCGATTTGGCCGGAGACGAAGTTGTCCGCGGCGGCTGCAATACCTAGCAGCATGCCGACCACACCCAGCAGGATGAAGACCCCGCGGTTCAGTGGTGCTTTCGCCTTGGCTGCTGCTTCGGCCGCGGCCGGACCGTCGGGTACCTTCTTCTTCCCCGTTATCGCTCTAAAGGCAATTTGTATTAAGCCGTTTTGCCATGCCACACAGGAGAGGATCATTGCGATACCCAGCCACTGCAGGGCGGACGGCCATTCAGCGAACAGCGGGCCAGCAACAATGACGGAGGTAACTGGGGACAGAAGCAGGATGCCTGCCGACAGGGTCGGATCCAACCAGACGGAACCGTACTGGACCATGGTCCATGCAAGGGCTTGGCCCAGGACGATCAGCATGATCAGCCAGAGCCAGTTCATGCTGTTGATCGGGTCGCCTGCCATGGTGGCCTCACGCAGCGTGGGGTGTGCACCAAGGCTTGCGGGAAGAACCATTTCGCCAGTTGCCGGGTCCTTGGTCAGGACGCCCTGGGTGACGTTGAAGCCGTTGCCACCAGTGAACATCCAGGTCACCGCGGCCACACACTGGGCCAGCATGGTGTACATCATCGGCTGGACGTACAGGTCCTTACGCGGCGCGGAAGTCGAAGCCTTGCGCGACAGGTACAGGTAGAACGAGTAACAGATACCCGACGTCAAACCGGCTGCGGTACCGAACACTGAGGTCTTGATCCCAGAGATGGTCTCAGGACCCCCCGCAGCACCGGACGGTTCGAACACGCCACCGGTGAACAGCACGCCAACAATCATGATTGGCAGGATCACTACGAAAGACTTGGGCAGTTTGAACTTGTCGATCGCTGCGGACAGCATGGGGACAATCACGACCTGCAGGTTCAGCAGAATGGCTGCAACACCGGAACCGATCAGGAAGATCGAGTAGTTCCAGGCAACGAAGTCAACACCAAGGAACAGGCCGGAAGCCACAGCGAGCATGATGCTCTTCTTCGGCAGGGTTCCCTTATTGCGGATTTCAATCATCCCGAATGGAAGCAGCAACAGGAAGCCCAGGAAGACACGCAGGAAGGCCTGCGTGGCGGGGTCCATGTTCGCGCCTTTAACCCAGAGGGGGGTGCCGGAGAGGAAAAGAGTACCAAGGAGCAGGACGGCCACGGCTTTGCCGTGGCTCACGTTTTTGATCGGCGCCGGGACGCGTATTCCCTTTGCCGCAGTCATCTGATTCATGAGTTGAATAGCAGCGTTCAAAGAATCTGTTTACCCACCCCCATGGGGGCACTTATGAGCACTGCCCCGCGTTTATTTTTTGGCCCGGAGATTAAACAGGCCTTTCCTGGCTGGGCCTTCGGGCTTATTCAGCCCCGGGAAGGCGCCCTAGACCAACCATGATCAGCAGTCTTGCACTGAGTGCACATCGGGTATCCTTACTTTATGGATGCTAACGAGGGCGGAGTCACAGACCAAGACTTAAGGCCCACCGCGAAGGCGCAGCGGCAGCGCAAACAGCGCCACCACCAAGCACTGCTGGAAGCCGCGCAGCAGCAGTTGAGGTCCCGGCCGGTGCCCCAGATCACGCCCGCCGGGATCGCCGCGCAAGCAGGCTTGTCCCGCAGAACAGTTTTCAACCATTTCCCCTCCACGCATGCTCTGCTGGTGGCGGCCGTCGCGGATCTGCTGACGGAAGGTTCCGGCGGGCTAGTAGAAACATCCGCCCACGGCCCCACACCCCGGGAGACCATAGGGCACGTCCTTGCGAGCACCGATTTTGCCGCTCCCGTTTTCAAGTTGGCGGCTTTAGCGCGTGGTGTTGACCCGCAGGAACGCAGTGAAATCCACGTAATTGTCGCCGAAGCTCTGCGGAACCGAGCACACGCTGCCAGCGAACTGTTGATCCGCAAGTATCCGCAGTCTGACCCGGCAGAAACGGAGATGCTGGTTGGGTCCGTCATCGGCGGTTTCATCGCCCTCTTCCGCCGCTGGCTGCAAGAAACCGGCGGAGACGACACACCCGATTCCCGCAAGCGGTGGCACCAACTAAATGGCTTACTGACACAACTGGCGGCCTCGCCCTCCCAACCCGTAGAGGAACCACACGATGATTGAACCCGCGGCCAGCATTGACACGGAAGTCCAGCGCCTGCTGGATGCCATGACCTTGCAGGAGAAAGCTTCCCTCCTGTCGGGGGAAAACTTTTGGAACACGAAAGCAGTCCCGCGCCTGGGGGTCCCCGCGATGATGCTGACTGACGGGCCGCACGGCCTGCGCAAGCAGGGGGGTGCCGCCGACCATTTGGGGTTGAACAAGTCCCTTCCCGCCACTTCGTTCCCGACGGCTGCGACGCTGGCGAATAGTTGGGACACGGACCTGGCCTACCGGGTTGGGGTCGCACTGGGGCGTGAGGCGGCCGCGGAGAACGTTTCCGTCCTGCTGGGTCCGGGCCTGAATTTGAAGCGCTCCCCCACGGGCGGCCGAAACTTCGAATACTTCTCGGAGGACCCCTACCTGTCGGGCAAAATGGCGGCCGCGATGATCCGCGGCATCCAAAGCGTGGGGGTGGCAGCGTGCCCGAAACATTTCGCGGTGAACAGTCAGGAACTGTTGCGGATGAGTGTGGACGAGGTCGTTGATGCCCGCGCCTTGCATGAGCTCTATTTGGAGGGTTTCCGGATTGCGTTGGAGGAGGGCGAGCCCCTGGCCCTGATGACGGCTTACAACAAGGTGAACGGCACGTACGCGAATGAGCACGACTACCTGCTGAACCAGGTCCTACGCGGCGATTGGGGCTACCGGGGGCTGGTCGTTTCTGATTGGGGTGGCAACAACGACCGGGTGCAGGCCGTGCGGGCGGGTTCTTCTTTGGAGATGCCCTCCACTTCCGGTGTCACTGACCAAGAGGTTGTGGATGCCGTCAACTCAGGAGAGTTACTGGAAGAGGACGTTGACGCCCGGGTTGCCGAAGTGCTGCGCACGGTCCTGCTCACCCAGGAAACCAAAGCGGATGCGGACCTAGACGCGAACCATGATCTGGCCATTCAGGCGGCAGCCGAGTCTGCGGT
>CAYFVT010000060.1:3388-8448 GCA_964346705.1 uncultured Actinomyces sp.
GACCGCCAGCACATGCGCTTGGACAGGGGGCAGCTGACATTGGCCCGGCAGCTAATTGACTTAGGCGTGCCGATAGTCGTGGTTCTTGCTGGGGGTGCTCCCGTCGAGCTGCCCTTCGCTGCCGGGGTCAACGCGATCCTGCATGGTTACCTTGCCGGGCAGGGGGGCGCCGAAGCACTAACCCGGGTCCTGACGGGCCAGGTGAATCCCGGCGGAAAACTGGCCGAATCCTATCCCCTCACCTATTCGGATACCCCAGCCGCCCCCTGGTATTTAGACAGCAACGTCACCGCTGAACATAGGGAGTCCATATACGTGGGCTACCGCTACTACGACAAAGTGGGGGCGCCCGTCCTGTTCCCGTTCGGGCATGGACTGTCTTACACGCGGTTTGAATACTCGGACATGCAGGCCTCTGAAAAGGGAGTCAGAGTCACAGTGACGAACACGGGAGGCCGTTACGGAGATGAGGTCGTACAGGTCTACGTTGGCCCCACCCTGAGCAGCCCGGACACGCGGGCCCAGGTGTTCGCCGCGGAGCAGCAGTTGAAAGGGTTCGCCCGGGTCGGTCTTGGTCCTGGTGAAAGCCGGACGGTGACAGTGGGCTTCGATAGTCACACGTTTGCCCACTACGACCCGATTCAACTCCGCTGGGTGGTGCCAAGCGGGGTAGCGCAAGTAATGGTGGGGGCGTCCTCCCGGGACATTCGCCTCAGCGAAAAGGTGGCTGTGAGGGGAAGGGAAGAGGACGAAGGTTTAAACCTTGACCTAGTGGCCACAACTCCCCCGGCCACCCTGCCTGCCCCTTACTTGTCGGGCCAAGTGCATGCGGTTAGCGACACGGACTTTGAAGATATCCTTGGGCGCCCTCGTCCTCGTCCCACGTGGGACCCGGAGCAGCCGATCACCAGGCAGTCCACTATTTTGGAGGTAACTCAGCGCGGCGTAGTCGGCAAAACGTTGGGCGCAGTCCTCTCTGGCGCCCACCACGCCCTGAAACTGGCGGGTCAGCCGGAGGTCGCGAACTACACGCATTTCTTGCAGAGCCTGCCCCTACGATCAGTGTCACGCCTGTCCGCAGGCATGGTTTCTGAAAACGCATTAGACGGGGTGATTGCCGCCCTCAACGGACAGCCAGTTGCGGGGCTGCGCGTCGCTTTGGGGCGTGATCCCAAGGCAGAATAAGGCACAGCAACTTCTATAAACCACCCTGACACAAACCGGCCTGGCACACTTCGGGCATCCAAGAGGAGCAAACCTTGTCCACAAGAAAAGAGTTGAAACAGCAAGCTAAGGCGGCCGTCGCGGCCGAGAAGGCCACGGCGAAACTGCGTAAAGAAGAACGCGCAGCAATGCCAGCAGCGGAACGGAGAGCGGCCCGCCGCGCGGATAAAAAGGCCGCGAAACTAAGCCGAAAAACCGAGAAGGCAGCCCTGAAGGACCTGCCGAAACCGGAACGGAAACAAACCAAGCGGCTGCTGCGAATGGAGAAGAAGATCCGCAACCGGCCGCGCCGCCTGGTCGGGTGGGGAATCTTCGGTGTGGTTGTCGTCGGCATCGGCGTTGTGGCCGCACCCTTTGTGGGGGACTTCGCGCGGCTGATGTCCATCGAAGTCGACACGGACGGCCCGGAAGCGGAAGCAGCACGCGCGGCTGGCGAGGCCGTGGCGGAAGAGATCTCAAACGAGGGGATCGTCCTCCTCAAAAACGACGACGCCGTCTTGCCCTTGGCGGGCAACACTGTGAACGTGTTCGGGTTTGACTCCTTTAATATGCGTTTCGGTGGGGGCGGCTCGGGCGCCGCAGACCAGTCGCGGTCCATTGGTTTCTACGAGGGGTTGTCGCAGGCCGGCATCCAGTACAACACGGACCTTCACGACCTGATCAAAGACCAGGGTGCGGATGATGGGAAGAAAGCGAGCACCGGCCTGGGTCAGGTTGCCACGATGGTGATGGGTAATGAGGCCCCGAAGGATCCCGCGCCGGATTATTTGACTGCGGAGGCCATGGAGCAGGCGAAAGGTTTCTCCGATGTTGCCCTGATCGTCTTCGGCAATGATGGCGTTGAAATGAAGGACTTCGAGCCTGAAGAGTTGCGCCTCACCGCCCACCAGGAAGCGACCCTGGCGAAGGTGGCCGAACATTTTGATGACATTGTTGTGGTCATCAACAGTGGGAACACCATGGAATTGGGTTTCCTGGACGAGTACCCACAGGTGAAGGGCGCCCTCACCATCGCAACCGCCGGCCCCGCTGCGGGCACGTCCCTAGCGCGGACGCTGACGGGTGAGCTGAACCCTTCGGGCCGCACGACGGACACGTTCGCGTACTCCGCGGATTCAGCGCCGGCCGCCCAGAACTTCGGTTCCTTCAAATACGACAATGTGGACCGCGCGTTCCTGAACTATGCGGAAAGCATTTATGTGGGCTACCGGTTTTACGAAACGTTTTACGAGGGCGATGAGGCCGGCTACAACCAAGCCGTCCAGTTCCCCTTCGGCTACGGCCTGTCCTACACAACCTTCGACTGGGACGTCGCTGACCTAGAGGACGCTGACGGCACCCTTTCCGTTGCGGTTGAAGTGGAGAACACGGGGGATGTTGAGGGCAAGGAAGTAGTTCAGGTTTACTACTCCGCCCCCTACATTCCGGGTGGGATAGAGAAGTCAGCCATCAACCTGGCTGGGTTCGCGAAAACGGAACTTCTGCAGCCAGGTGAAAAGCAGACGGTTGAGGTTTCTTTCCCGCAGCGGGACATGTCCTCTTGGGATAAAGACCTGGGAGCCTACGTGTTGGATGAGGGCGAATACCAGGTCCACGTGTCCACCGACGTTCACAGCCCCGTAGCGTCCTTCCCGCACCAGGTGGATTCGAAGGTTGTTTACGATGCGGACCCTGACACGGGAACGAAACTGTCTAACCAGTTTGAGTACGCGGCTGGGGACGTGACTTACCTCAGCCGCGCCGATTGGGAGGGCACCTACCCGAATGCGGCGGACGCTAACCACACGGCGCCCCAGTACGTGGTGGATGCAGTGGGGGCCTCCGCCTTGCCCGAAGAGGACATTGCGGAAACGTTCACGCAGGGGGTCAACGCTGGGATAGACACGGCAGAAATGCGGGGCCTGGCGTATGACGATCCGAAGTGGCAGCCGTACTTGGACCAGTTCACGGTCACAGAGTTGAAGCAACTGTTCCGCGATGGCGGCTACCAGATTGCGGGCATTGAGCGGCTGGGGCTGCCGTCCTCCCTAATGCTGGATGGGCCGGCAGGCATCAACTTCTTCTTCGGCAATGTTAAGGCAGCGTCCTACCCAACGGCGGTTGTCATTGCCTCCACCTGGAATGAGGCTCTAGCCCAAAAAATGGGGGAAACTGTCGGGAAAGAAGCGAACGTTTACGGGGTGCCAGTCTGGTATGCGCCGGGCATGAACATTCACCGCAGTGCGCTGGGTGGGCGGAACTTTGAATACTATTCGGAGGACCCGCTGCTGTCCGGTCGCATGGGGGCCCGTATCGTGGAAGGCGCACAGTCCCAAGGGGTTGTGACCACCATGAAGCATTTCCTGTTGAACGACCAGGAAGTTCACGCCCGCACGGGAATCAACATTTGGGCCGATGAGCAAGCGTTGCGGGAAATCTACCTGAAACCCTTCGAAATCACGTTCAAGCAGGGGAAGGGCACGGGCGTCATGTCGTCCTTCGTCCACTTGGGAACGGTGTGGGCGGGGGCGAACGAAGAGCTGTTGTTTAACGTTCTGCGTGACGAGTGGGGTTTTGAAGGCATGGTCACCACCGACGCTGTCCTCGGTAGTTTTATGGACATTCAGGCTGCCGCACTGCACGGGTCCGACCTGATGCTTGACCCACTACCCAGCCGCAACAAGGCGAAGCTGGACCAGGCGTACAAGAAGGTGCCGAACGCGACCACGAAGGGCCTGCGCACACACGCACACAACGTGGTGTTCGCGCTAGTGAACTCCGCCGAGTTCGAATAAGCCGCGCACCGGTCGGTTCGCAGGAGGTGGCAGCCAATGGGTACACGCTGGGACGTGCCCCCGGCAGTACCCATTAGCTCCGGTGCGTTCAGGTCCGGCCCACTCGCGTCCCCATGATCGGACGTTTCCGCTTGCGTCTTGCAGCCGGTCCCCTACGCTGGCAGGAAGATAAGACCATAAGAAGGCGCTTCTGAGCCCCGAAAGGACAGCCAATGTCTGACCACTCCCGCCGCGAGGACGAAACGCGACAGTTCACCACGGAAGAACTGCAGGCAGCAGCCACCCCTCAAGGTGACTTCCTTGAAGAAACCATTGCTGGACCAACTCCGGGAACTGGCCAGGGCATGCCGCCTTCCGGGGGCCGCCACGCTGCTGCGCCGCCGCAGTACACGCGGGAAACAATCCAGGCTGCAGCCACTCCCCAGGGGACGTATGTGCAGGAGCAAATCCAGACGGCACCCGAACCGAAAGAAACCAAGTGGTACCAAACTTTCTGGGCTGGGCTGATCTTGGGAGCGGCCGTCGTCGGGCTGATTATGGGCTTCGTTCTGGGTAGCACGGACAAGAAGGACCGCACTGCGGAGGCCGAAGGGGACACAGCCATCGCAGAGCTGGAAGCCCAAATGGAAGAGCAGGCCGACACCATCAAAGAGTTGGAGTCGAACCTGAAAGAGGCCGAAGAAGCCCAGAAGAACGCCGAAGCCGCCGACAAGGCTGACGGCGACGCACTGACAAGCGCTCAAAACGACGTGAAGCAGGCGGAAGCTGACAAGGCCGCAGCCCAGCAGGAACTGGACTCGGTGCGCAACCAGCTCACCGAGGCCCAGGGTGCGCTGAACGACGCGAAGCAGGAGGCGGCTGACTGGCAGAACGTGGCCCGCACCCTGACAGACCAACTGAAAAACTTGGGGGAAACACCCAGCGCTGACCTGCCCTAACACCGGCATTCTCTGGCGCGAATCGCCGCTGCCCAGCCAGACTGATAATCGCTGGGGGAAGACCCACTTACTGGGGGCTGAAGCGCCGACAATTGTCAGTCTCGGCGGGCAGCGTACTCTGTTG
>CAYFVT010000061.1:0-8257 GCA_964346705.1 uncultured Actinomyces sp.
GACACGGGCGGGGTGACGCCCTGACCCGTCAAATCGGTGGCCCGAAGAAAATGCGGGGATCCCCGCCGGACCCGTTTCGTCATTTGGTGGATGCGGCGTGGGCTAGGGGGTACGAGGGCGCCCGCCCCCTCTACCCGTCAGCCGCCCTGGACTGGCTGCTCGCATTACCGCGGCAGGCCCGGACCGCCGTGGATGTTGGGGCTGGCACGGGGCAGCTCACGCGCGCCCTGGCTGCCCGCGGCGTGGAAACTTTCGCGGTGGAACCCTCCCCAGCCATGCGTGAGGCCCTACAAGAACTGATCGACTCCGCTGCGGGAACGGGAGCATGGCCAGGTTCTGACCGAGTGCGAGTAGTCGACGGGTGGGGTGAGGACGTGCCCCTGCCGGATTTGCACGCGGACCTGGTGGTGTGGGCGGAGTCGTTCCACTGGATGAACCAAAAGGAAGCCCTGGCTGAAGCGGCGCGCCTGCTGCGCCCGGGCGGGGCTGCTGCGCTGGTTGGAAACCAGTTGGACGTGTCCGTGCCCTGGGTGCACAGGCTGAGCCGCATCATGCGTTCAGGGGACGTGCTGCACTTGCGGGGCGCCCCTGACTGGACTGCGGATTTCGCGGACCCCCAGGCGTTCGAGTTCCGGTGGACGTGGGGGCTTGACCTTGCTGGGGTTGCGGCACTGGGCCGCACGCGCAGCTCATACTTGTCTGCCACGCACACTCAACGGCTGAAAATGGGGCAGAACCTGGACTGGTACTGGACCGAACACCTGGGTTTCAGTCCCACTGAAGTGGTGCAGCTCCCCTTCCGCACTTTAGGGTGGGCGGCGGTCAAATCCGTCTAAGCTTGAAGTCTGGGCCTCTGCCTAACTGCTGGTGGGTGAGGCTGCTGCTGGTGGCATGTTTCGGTCAGTGGAAGGCGCGGGAGATATGGCTTCGGTGTCGCTTTTTGGCGTCCTGGTGGCCATGGTGGCGTACGCGGTTTCTGTTTCCCCCTCCCTACTGCCCCGCAGTTGGTGGTGGCACGCGTTTGTTTCCGGATCCCTCATGGGATTGGGCTACACCCTGGGGTGGGGTTTACAGTCCCTGGGTGCTTGGCTGCTCCACGTTTCGGGTATCCATATTGCGGTCCCAGAAAGTACGGCCAGCGCCCTGCGCATTATTGCCTTGGTGGCAGCCAGTTTGTGGACGCTGCGCGCGATTGTCCACAACTACATTGACTCCCGGAAAACTGCGCGCCTAATTGGTGTGCCCCCAACAACGGTTTGGCGTTACCTGCTGGGTTTGGCGTCCTCGTTCCTCATGTTGGCTTTTGTTCTGCTGCTGGTGGACCTGCTGCTGCGCATCTTCCACCTGGTTGTCAGCCTGCTTTCCACTTGGGTTTACCGTCCCGTCGCAATAACGGTCGCAATCGCCGTGCTGGTGGTAATCATCCTGGTGGTGTCCAACAAGGTTGTTTTCAAGTGGCTAATGGTTTATTTCGCTTACCGTGCGGACCTGCTGAACACGGCGATGGCCAGCCACCTGCCACCCCCACACAGCCCGCAACGTTCCGGCAGCCCCCAGTCCCTGCAGTCCTGGTCTGCCATTGGCGGGCAAGGGCGCATCCACTTGACGTTGGGGCCGGACGCGTCCCAGATTGAGCGGCTCACGGGCCGTCCCGCCGTGGAACCCGTCCGCGTTTACGTCGGCCTACCTAAACAGGGGGCGAATTTGGAGGCGCTGGCCGACCAGGCGGTTGCGGAACTGCAGCGCGCCGGCGGGTTCGACCGGGCGGTCATCCTGGTGAACACTACAACCGGGTCCGGCTGGGTGGATGAGTGGCTGGTCCAACCGTTGGAGTACCTGACGGGTGGGGATTGTGCGACTGTTTCCATGCAGTACTCCTACCTGTATTCGGCGGCCATGCTGGTTTCTGACCTGACTGACTGCCGCCGGGCGGGCACCCTTCTGTTCGAAAAGGTGTGGCAGCACGTGCAAACCATGCCCGCGGACACGCGCCCTTTGATCATGGTTTCGGGGGAGTCCCTTGGCGCGCTTGGCTCCCAGGCTGCGTTCACTGACCTGCAGGATTTGAATGCCCGCACGGACGGGGCGCTGTGGGTGGGGCCCCCCTTCAAGTCGGGCCTGTCCCGGCTGCTGACGGAGGGTCGCCACAAGGGCAGCCCGGAGGTTGCCCCCGTTTATCAGAATGGCTTGAACGCTCGTTTCGTGAATGAGCCCGCCCAGCTCACAGAGGACCTGTATGGCCGCCAGTTGGGTCCCTGGCATTTCCCGCGCAGCGTGTTCGCCCAGCATGCTTCTGACCCCGTGGTTTGGTACACGCCGTACCTGATGCTCCGTGAACCCGACTGGATCAGGGAACGCGCCGGCCTAGACGTTTCCCCATCCATCCGTTTCACCCCGTTCGCCACCTACCTGCAGGTGCTGGCTGACTTGCCTATGGCTGGGACGGTTCCCGGGGGGCACGGTCACACGTACCATGAGGAGCTGATTGACGCCTGGTTCCACATTCTGGGCCTAGAGGAAGACACGCGTCCCGGCCGGGTTGGTGACGGGCAGTGGTTCACGCCCGAGGTGCGGCGGGCAGTCGCACAGGCGATTGATGAGGACGTTCGCCGTCCCGGCCTGAAACAACCCGTCGAAACCTGAACCCGCGCCAATAAACAACCTTGGGGCGAGTGGGCGGGGGCGAGTGAGCTTACAATGCGAGTGCCTTGGAGCTCATGGGCAATGGTTGGAGCTCATAGGTACACGGTGGAGCGGGCCCCCGAGCGTACGGATTGTCCCCAACCCACTCATTTTGTTCCCAACCCACACGCATTCCCCCAGCTTGGGCCTTTTTAGACTAGGCCTTTTTTCTCCATGGCCCGCAGCGCTAACCACCCGATGGGGATCCGCCCGTAGAAGGTGACCAACCGGAAGACGACGGTGGTCGACAGGGCAACAGCCGCGGGGATCCCGGCAACCTGCAGTCCGGCGGTGAGGGCTGCCTCAACCGGACCAATACCACCCGGCGTGGGAATAACAGACCCGACGGTGGTGGAAGCGAAATACGTTATGGCTAGGGTTAGCGGGCTCATGCTGTACCCGAACGCGTACAGGGACAGGCCGAAGGCCCCGATGAACCCAACGTTCATCAGCACGTTCCCGAAGAACGCTAGCCCAAGCTGTTTCGGGTGCCCCAAAATCCACAGCAACTGCGGGTACGCCTGATCCCAGAAGGGTTGCACTTTCCCCCACACCCAGGTGCGCAGCTTGGGGATAGAGAAAATGGTGACCGCCACCGTCGCGATCGCCGCGGAAACGTAAATGATCGCAGTTGTCGGAAGATCAAAGTCCAGAGTGCTGCCGGAAGCCACGACAAGCAGTAACAGCAGCAGAACGGTGGTCAGGAACTGGGACAGTTGCACCAGCGTCACGGTTGCGACCGCCACGGGCGTGGAGATCTTCTCCCGGTTCAGGAACCTCAAGTTGAGTGCGGCGGGCCCAATTCCTGCGGGGGCAACCAACTGGATGACGGAGGCCGCCATCTGCGTAATAGTCGCATTCCACAGGCTGATCCGTTTCGGTGCGAACGCCACCAGAGGAATGGCGCCACCAAACCAGTTGAGGGTCCCCACCAGGAAAGCAGCCACCATCCACCACGCGTTCGCCTGCCGGATCGCAGCTTCCAGCGCCGCGAAGTTCATGGACCCAAACACGGCAACCACCGCGGCTAGGGCCACGACGAACATGACGACGGTGCGGGGGGAGAACCGCTCCAACTTGATGGGCTCCGGCGCTTTCACGCTGGGCGCAATCTTGGACAACTGGTCCCGCAACTGGTCCAGAACGTCAGTGTCCTTCAAACGTTCCCGCAGGCGGACCGGCAAAACAGCTTTTTGTAGCACCAACCCGATAGCTAACAGTTCTGCGTCCCCAATTTCGCGCCTACCGGACGCAACCGCACGTTCCGGGGTTGTGGCAAGGGAAAGTAGGACCAGCATTTGCGCGCAGTCAACCCGGTGGGACAGGTCGGAGGCTCCAACTGTTCCCTGGTTCCAGTTCAGCAGCCACAGTTTGTCCCACTGATCCAGGGCCACCGCATTTTCATCCAAGTTCTGGTGGCTAATGTCTTTGCGGTGCGCTTCGTTTAGTTCCCGCCAGGCTTCGTCAAGGGTGAAGTCCGAAATGGGTTCGCCCTCATCCCTCAACTTCAATAGCGGCACCACGGGTGGGGTTGCCTCCCAGAAAACGGCGATGGAACTACCCGCATCCGCCAAACCGACGGGGCGGGGCGTGCGGACACCCGCCCCTGCCACACCCAGGGCGGTCAGCATTCCGCGTTCCGCCGCTACCTTTACGTTTGGGTTCAACACGCGGGAAACCCCGCGCAACCGAAGGTTTGTCCACGCGCTTTCCAGCACGGAAGTCAATCCTGTCTCCGGGTCCAGCACGTGTAAGTCCAACACGCGCCCGTCCGCGTCCCACATTTGGTAGTGCCGGTCCGCGGGTTGCAGGAACTGGGAGTGGACGACAAGTTCGTCCTCATGCATTTTCAGTGGCAGGGTTTCCAGGGGCGGGTGAATCTGACCGCGCCGATAGTCGGGGACCGCGTCGGCCTCTTTCACCTGCCACGTTTCCAGGGGAGCATCCTGCGTTGGCGTGTCCACGCGAACAATCCGGACCGGCTGCAAACCCACATCAAGGGCGGCTTCCACCAGTTGGGCGGGCATAGCGCGCAGGTCGTTGAAACCAGCGATCCAGCGGGCAACACAACCCAGCAGCCGGCCCAGCAGCACGGTCACCAGGATTCCCGGCAGCGTGGCACTACCCGTGATCAGGGAGAAAAACAGCAGCACCCACAGCGTGATCCAACTGTACTTAACCACCCGGCTAGAACTCATAGTCCCAGACACGGTCATCATGGCTGCCAGCACCATGAACACCAGGTTGATGGAATCAATCGGCCCACTGGGCGTGGTGACCGTCAGTGCGTCCGCAATGGGGATGGGCAAATGGGGCAGGGCAAGGGCGATCCCCCAAGACACCAGTGCCGACCCGAAGCCAGTGAAAAACAGGTTGATCGTCGACCCGAACCCGTCCCGCCGGGCCATGGACACCACCAGGGCGACGGGAGTAATAATGACGAACAGGCCCTCAACCACGCTGAGCGGCAGAAACAAAACAGAGCGGATCACGCTGTCCAAGGCGGCCCGCACGTCCTGCTCCACCCCCTGAGTTGTTGAATGCGCGTAGGTGGCGAACAGTAAAACGAGGGCGATCCCAAGCAGAGAGGCCGCGGCCTCAAACGCGTCCTCCAACCTGCGCTGCCGCTTCGGGATGGCATCCGACACCAAAACCGGTTCCGCAAGCCGCGGCTGCACGATGATTGGCGGGGCGACTTGTGGGGCCTCCGACTGTTCCGCCGCCGCAACGTCCGCACTACCGGGGGTAGGTGCTTCTTCCTGGTCAACCGCCATTACGACAGCGCCGAGGGGCTCCACGTCTGCGGGCCCGCCAGGCTGATCAGACCGGTCGGACCGGGCCGGCGAGGCAGCAACCTCCGCACCCGTGTGTTCACGTCCCTTCGCGGCTTCCATGGCCCTTAGTCTACGTGTCGTAAGCTGGCCACCGTCATGGGGGCGGCCGCCCTCAACAATTACCCGCACCTGCTGGAGGAAACGCATGACCGGAACCGCTTTGTTGTCGGCCGCCTCTTGGGGCGACACCATTATCGGCTGGTTCCGCGACCCCACCTCACTACTGCTGGCCATGGGCCCGTGGGTGCTGCTGGGCGTGGCGGTCATCGTTTTCGTTGAGTCCGGCGTCCTCTTCCCCATCCTGCCCGGGGATTCCCTGATCTTCGCGGCCGGCCTGCTGCACCTATCTTTAGGGATCAACATGTGGGTGCTGATCGGCGTCATCCTGGTCGCCGCGTTCCTGGGCGCCCAAGTCGGCTACTGGATCGGATCCAAATGGGGCCGCAAACTGTTCAAACCGGACGCGCGCATCCTGAAAGTGGAGTACCTGCAGCAGGCAGAAGACTTCTTCAACAAGTACGGGGGACGCGCCCTAGTCATCGGCCGCTTCGTTCCCTTCGTCCGCACATTCGTGCCCATCGCAGCCGGCATTTCCCGTTTCCCGTACGGGCGGTTCCTCATGTTCAACACTCTGGGTGCCCTCATCTGGGGTGGCGGGATCACGTGGGCGGGGGCGGCCCTAGGTGAGGTCGCGTTTGTTCACGAAAACCTTGAAGTCATCATCCTGCTCATCATCTTCATTTCCGTGCTGCCCATGGTCGCCGAGTTCCTGATCCAACGCCGCAAAACCAAAAAAGCCCAAGCAGGTGAGGGGGGTGAGGGCGAGCAAAGCCCGTCCTCATGACCAACCCTCTAACCTGGCTGCCCCTACTACCCGTGGCGCTAATGATGGTGGCCGCGTGGTGGTGGGCCTCCTACTATTGGGTGCGCCTGCTGCGCGTCCCCACCCCGGTGGCGCTTGCGGTTTCCCCCGCGGTGACGACCGCGATCATCCTGCCCCTCAGCATCGTCTGGTACCGCGCGGGACTCTACTGGTCCGGCGTCCGCGTCCTTCCCGTCCTGGCGCTGATTGGCTTGGCCGGTTTCCTGGCCTACCGCAAGTGGGGTCCGGTGCCCCGAAAATGGCCAGCCAAGTTTCCGGCTGCATTTCCTACCGGACCGTACATCGCCGCAGTGGTTACAGGCTGGGTTTTAGCCATGACCCCCTCCCTGGTTGCCGGTCCGGCTACGAACCCGGTGCAACAGTGGGACCCCTCATTCCACATGAACGGCGTGTGGGGCATAACCAAACTGGGGATAGCCGCGCCGGGAGTTGGGTTGGCCCACAACTACGGGGGCGCCCCGGCCTCTGACTATCCGCTGGGCTGGCACGCTTTCACAGCCCTGTTTGCTACACCGGAAACCGCGGTGCAAACCGCCAACGCTTCCTCCCTGGCGCTGATGCTGGTGTGGGTGGCGGCCGCCGGGATTTACGCGTGGGTCCTGTACCCCAGCCGAACCGTGGTTGTCGCCGGCACGGTGATTGCTTCTGTTTTGCCCGCTATGCCCGCGGATGCCCTTACCATGTACTCCCAATGGCCGAACGCCATGTCCGTCGCCCTACTACCCGGGGTGGCGGCCGCCGGGATTCTCACTGGCCGCGGCTTGATGGCGTACTTGCGCGGCACGTCCCGATCCTGGAAAGGCGCGATTGCTGGCCCCGGAGTGGTCACCTTGGCGGGAACGCTGGGCGGCATCCAAGCCCACCAGGTGTTCGCGTTCAACCTGCTGGTGCTGCTGACCCCCGCAGTTTTGGCTGGGTTGGCGGGCATCATGCGGATTGCCTGGCAACGACGCTCAGCGCTGCTGGGTGCGAGTGCGGTCCTGACCGTGGTTTTAGGTGCGGCCTCAGTTGTTTTCGTGATGCTGACCCCGCAGGTGGAGTCGCTGCGCAACTATCCGCGTTCCGGGGTGTCCGTGGCTGCGGGCCTCAGCCAGGTTCTGACACCCACGCCGCCATTCCCCCCGTCGTGGGGCCTGTACCTACTGTCCGTCGTGGTAGCGGTTTTGCTGGTCGCGGGAACGATCGCCATTGTTGCGGCCCGGGCCAGCAATAGTCGGGGCAGCCAGTCTGCGGCTGCCTGGTCGGCGGTTGCCCGCTCGACCGTTGGGGGTCCGCCGCTGTGGCCGATCGGGTCCTACCTTTTCTTCGCGGTGCTAACATTTTTCGCTTACGGGCCTGACTGGGCTGTTCGCACCTGGATTGTGGGGCCCTGGTTCAACGACGGTAGGCGCATCATGGAACCCGAAGCGCTTGCCATTGTTCCCCTAGCTGCCGTTGGGTTCACCTGGTTGTTGTTGTGGCTGGTGCGCGTGTGGAACCTGTCCCTGAAACCCGCAGGGGCACGGCAACACCGCATGCTTGGCCTGGCCCTGGCCGCCCTGCTTCTGCTGGGCACGGTGGGGGGAGCAATGGACGGTCGCATTTACGCTGCCCGCGCTGTCCTTGACGGGGACAACCTGGGGCAGTCCGGCATGGCCACCACCGGCGTGTTGGACATGATGCGTGAGCTGCCGGATTTGCTTGATGAGGACGCCGTTGTCATCGGCGACCCGCAGGCCGGTGGCATGTACACCCAAATGTTGGGGCAGCGCTGGGCCTACTTCCCGCAGTTGTCCCTGCTGAATGAGGACCGGGAAACGCAAGCAGTATTGACCGCCCGCTTCGGGGACTTGAACTGGGATCCGGAAGTGTGCGAAGC
>CAYFVT010000062.1:0-1899 GCA_964346705.1 uncultured Actinomyces sp.
TCGCGGGGGACGGTTTCCTGGCCTCCACTGTCGGAATGTCGTGGGAACGGTTCAAGTTTGGGGGCCAGCCCGGATCCCAGCAGCTCGTGTTCTACGTGAACTTGAAGGAAATTCCCAACAACCGTTTTGGGACACAGTCCGAAATTTACTGGGACGACGCTTACCTAGGAACCCAGGTGGGTGCGATCACGCGGGGCACGTACACCCTGCGCATTATTGACCCCATCCTGTTCGTGAAGAGTTTTGTTCCCTACACGTACCTAAGCTCCGGTGCGAGAGTCTTCGACTTCACAGACGCTGACAACGATGCGGCAACACAATTGTTTACGGAGGTTGTCGCCTCCCTGGCACCCGCATTCTCGATTTACACTAACGACCCTGAAAAAGGGAACCGGATGGCCCGAATCCAATCCGACTCCATTGGTTTCGCACAGTCTTTAGGTCAGGCTGTGGAAGAGGCATACCAGTGGGAAAGTGACCGCGGGATAAGAATAGATAAGGTGGCGCTGCAGGCCATTGAGTACGACGAGGACACAAGGGCCTTGCTCTCCGATGTGCGCAAAGCCGACGCGTTGGGAGGGGCACGGGGCAACTCGTTCATGCAGCAGGCGGCCGCGCGTGGCTTCCAGGCAGCCGGCGAAAACCCTGCTGGTGCAGGTGGCGGGGCGGGCATGGCGTTCCTTGGGATGGGCATGAACGCTGCCGGGGGTGCCATGGGCGGCTTGCGTCAAGACCAGCAGCCTGCAGGACAAACTGGAGGGGCCCCAGGTGCTGGTGGTCCCGCTGCCCCCGACCCGATGGCCCAGTTGCAGCAGTACAAGGCGATGCTGGATCAAGGTCTGATCACTCAAGAAGATTACGATGCCGCCAAAGCTAAGATTCTGGGAATTTAGGATCCGGCATGGCCAGGTTGAACAATCCTTTCGCGGCCCCTGACCCCCGCTTTCCAGACCCGCGCGTTCCAAACGCAGCTACATCAAGTCCGGGTTTCGTGCCGCCCTCTGACGTTGCCTCGCCCGTAGACGGGCCGCCGCCTGGCACGGGCGGTCCAGGGCGGCATCCGGTGGGGCCGCAGGAGCTGCAACCGGAAAGTGCAGATGAGGATCTGACGATTGTGAGGGCGGAGGACGGGACGCCCCGCATCGTGCACACTGATGTGGGCAAGAAGGATGGTTTCAACCGCTGTCCCCAGTGCGGGTCCACCGATGTTGCGCTCAACCCGAGGGCTGGAACGCTACGTTGCGACTTCTGCCGCTTCGAGTGGGAGGGGGACGCAGCCCTGGCAGCCTTCGGGTTGGACACCCCGATTGACCAGTTACGCGGCCTGGTTTTGGGCTCCGGTTCCCAGGACATAATCCCATCTACCGACGTGGTTATGACCTACAAGTGTCCCGGGTGCGGGGCCGAAATAGTTGTGGACACGGCTGACAGCATGCAGGCCCGGTGCCACTGGTGTCGCAGCAAGCTATCTGTTAATGAGCAGATTCCCAATGGCGCGGTGCCGGACATGGTGCTCCCTTTCAAGATCCCGAAGGAGGAGGCGGTTAGGGCAATCGCGGCTTTCCAGGCGAAACGCAAATTTTACGCTAACCGCAAGTTCCTGGAAGAGTTCGACCCACACAATGTAATGGGCGTCTACCTGCCCTACATGGTGGTCGACATTAACGCACGCGCCCATTTCAGTGGTGAGGGCGAGCACCAGACGCGCCGCTACACGGTGGGATCTGGTAAGGATGCTGAGACCAGGTATGACGCGGACGTTTACCAGGTGGCCAGAGAGTTTGATGTTCACATTGACGATCTGACGGTCGAATCGTCCTCGGAGCGCCTCAACTTGGATACCAGCCGGAACACGAACAATGTCATCAACTCCATCTTGCCTTTCGACGTGGAGAACTC
>CAYFVT010000062.1:1999-8198 GCA_964346705.1 uncultured Actinomyces sp.
GCCGGAACACGAACAATGTCATCAACTCCATCTTGCCTTTCGACGTGGAGAACTCAGTCCAGTACGATGCGAACTTCCTTTCCGGTTTCACCTCCGAAAAGCGCGACACTAACGTTGACGATCTTGGTGGGCTAGTGCAGACCCAGGCGCTGGACATAGCGCGTTTTCTGGCCAAGGACATGGTGGGTTTTTATGATCGCGGCGTCCGCTGGGACGACCAGCGGATTGATGTCGTGGGGCAGCGCTGGGTTTCTGCATACCTCCCGGTTTGGTTGTACAGCTACCACGAGGAGCGCAAAGGGAAATCCCTGACCCACTACGTGGCAGTAAACGCAAGAACGGGTGAGACGATGGGTTCAATCCCGTTGAACAAGTCGCGTCTGCTAGCAATGTCCGGGGTGGTACAGCTGCTGGGAATGATAGCGGCCACCATGTTCCTTTTCGTCATGTAGGGGAGGGCGAACGCCATGTTATTCCAAGCGCTACACCTTTTGACTGCGTCAGTGAGTTTTGGGGGCGAGGACGGGGATTCCGACTGGCGCCTGATCGGACTGGTTTTCCTTTTGGCGGGCTTCGTTTTCTACAGCGTTATTTACGCTCGCTACCGGAACACGTCCCGGCGCCACATGCACGAAACGGAGACGAAGGCGACGACTGCGAACCAGAAGTCGACGGACCGTTATGTACGGGAACGTAAACGCTTGAAGAGTTCCCAAATGCAGGGGGCAAACCACACCCTGGTGCGGGCCGTGCGAAACCGGGGGACGAACCCGGCAGGCATGCTTCCCCAGAACCTGCAGGACAAGTGGCTTAAATGAGAGCCCCGCCGCCCCGCCCGGCCCGCGTTTAGGGGTGGGTTCAGCGCCAGTAGTTGTTGGCTGCTGCCACTGTCTGGAAGTTGGTGGCAACCACTTGGGAAACCAATGTGAGGCTGTCAGCGTTCTCCGCGTAAAGCGGACGGAGCCTGTCGCGAACCTCAGCGTCCTGCTGCGTGAACTTTACTGCGAGACGCGAGAGTTTGATCGCTAGCTGGTACCCGTCCTCGGGGGTATCTGTAATCAGTGACGGCAGGTATGATTCGGACATGGTTTCCTCCTAAAGTTTGGGTGCCTCTTCGTGCCTAATCTACTCTGCGGCGGCCTGCACGGAAAGGGCTCCTGGGGATGACGGCAGGCGGAGTCCGTTCACGCATTGGAACGGGTTGGCCGCCGCAGCCGGTGACACCTTATTATCGCGAGGTTACTACCACTCTGTTAAGTAAGGGTACGAAAATGAAACGAATAGCAGCGCTGGCCGGTGTTGGCTTGGCTTCTGTGTTGGCGCTTGGCGCCTGCAGCTCCGGGTCGGACGCCGGCAAGGACGGTTCCGCGCAGTCGGAAACCGCAACCGAAGGTGAAGCCCCCGCGGGTGAAGAGGTTTACGTTATTGGGATCAGCCAGTTGGTTGACCACCCGTCTTTGACCGCGGCTGCTGACGGTTTTAAGGCCGCGCTGAATGAGGCCGGCGTTGACGTAACATTCGATGAGCAGAACGCTAACGGTGACCAGTCAGTTGCTGCCAGCATTGCTGGTTCGTTCGAATCTGGCGACCACGACTTGATTCTGGCTATTGCCACCCCGACTGCGCAGGCCGCGGCCCAGGCCATCCCCGAAAAGCCGGTACTGTTCACTGCAGTGACGGACCCGGTGGACGCTGGGTTGGTGGAAAGCCTGGATGAGCCAGGTGCCAACATTACTGGTACGTCCGATGCGAACCCGGTGGAACAGCAGCTTGAACTGATCACGGAGATCGTCCCGGACACGAAGACGGTCGGAATCATTTACTCGCCAGGTGAGGCGAACTCACTGGTTCAGGTGGAGTGGGCGGAGGAAGCAGCGAAGGAACTGGGTCTGGAACTTGTGGAAGGCCCGGCTGTGACCACGGCCGACGTACTGCAAGCAGCTGAATCCATCGGGGACGTTGACGCCATCTACGTTCCGACAGACAACGTTGTTGTGTCAGCCTTGGAATCCGTGCTTCAGGTCGGCGAGGAACGTCAGATCCCGGTGTTCGGTGCGGAAGGTGACTCAGTGGAACGGGGCGCCGTAGCGACGTACGGCCTGGACTACTACGAGCTGGGATACCAGACGGGCGAAATGGCCCTGCAAATCTTGCGCGGAGAGGCGACCCCCAGCGAAATTCCCGTTGCAACTTTGGAGGTCCCCAGCTTGTACCTGAACCCGAAGGCGGCGGAGCTCATGGGCGTGACCATTCCTGAAACCCTCCTGGCGTCCCCTGACGCCATCATCGTGGGGGAGTAAGAGCACCACATGATCACTGCCGTTGAACTGGGACTCATCTATTCGATCATGGCCTTGGGGGTGTACCTGACGTTCCGGGTCCTTGAGTTCCCAGACCTTACGGTGGACGGCAGTTTCACAACCGGGGCCGCCATTGCAGCCGTCGCAATCATGAACGGCGTGAACCCTGCGGTTTCCTTACTGTTCGCGTTTATCGGTGGGCTGGTGGCCGGGCTGGTCACCGGCCTGCTGAACACGAAAGGAAACATTGACGGCCTGCTTGCCGGAATCCTGACGCAGATTGGGCTCTATTCGATCAACCTGCGAATAATGGGGACCTCCAACCTGGGTTTATTGCGGGAGACCACGCTGTTCACTCCCATGCGTGAATCAGGGATCCTGGGCACTTGGTTCGGCCCGCTCATGTTGGTTCCGTTCGCACTGATCGTGCTTGGGCTGCTAGTGCTTTTCCTGCACACGGACGTCGGTTTGGCGATGAGGGCGACCGGGGACAGCCCGCAGATGATCCGCTCCTTCGGGGTTTCTACCGCGTTCATGAAGACCTTGGGGCTGTCCCTATCCAACGGGATGGTGGCGGTAGCAGGCGCCCTCGTCGCCCAATACCAAGGCTTCGCTGACGTTGGAATGGGAATCGGCATCATTGTTGCCGGGTTGGCCTCCGTGATCATCGGCCAAGCTATCTTGGGACGCCTCACCATACTCCGTGCTGCCGCCGCGGTCGTGATCGGCGCGGTGCTTTACAGGGTGGTCATCCAACTGGCGCTCATGGCTGGTTTGAACCCGAACGACATGAAGCTGATTTCGGCGCTGCTGGTGATAGCGGCGCTGATCGTGCCTCAATGGCGCGGTTTTGGAAAACTGCGGAAACTATTTGAAGGCAAGGAATCTTCGGATGAGAAGATGACGGCGCGCCTGGTTCTGGAAAATGCGGCCCTGAAGGGGGACAAGTAGCGTGCTACACCTGAAGAACATTTCCAAAACTTTCTTTGCCGGGACCGTGAATGAACGCAAAGCACTTGTGGATGTGGATTTAGACCTGGCGGAAAGCGAGTTCGTCACCGTCATCGGGTCGAACGGTGCCGGCAAGTCAACACTGCTGAACGTCGTGGCGGGGTCAATCCGGCCCGACCATGGCACCGTGGAAATCAACAACGTCGACGTAACACGTTTAAAGGACTACCAGCGGGCTCGGTTCATTGGGCGCGTGTTCCAAGATCCTTCCGCCGGCACGGCGCCGCACATGAGTATTCAAGAGAACTTGGCTATGGCACAAGAACGCGGGCGTCGAAGGGGCCTGCGCTTAGGTGTGACCAGGGCGAAGAAAGCTGAGTTCCGGAAGGATCTGGCCGTACTGCAGCAAGGGTTAGAAGACCGGTTGGAAGACTGGGTGGGCCTGCTATCCGGGGGACAGCGGCAGTCCCTGTCACTGCTGATGGCTAGCTTCACTAACCCGCGCGTTCTGTTGTTGGATGAGCACACCGCGGCTTTGGACCCGCAGCGCGCCGCCCTGGTAACGAAACTGACTGAAGAGCTGGTTGAGGGCCACAGGCTCACCACTTTGATGGTGACTCACAATATGGAGCAGGCCCTGCAGCTAGGATCAAGATTGATCATGATGCACGAAGGCCGCATTATTTTCGATGTGCAGGGCGAAAAGAAGCGGGAGATGACCGTCCAGGACCTGCTGGAGAAGTTTGAAAGCGTAAAAGGCGCTGAACTGTCAGACAAGGCGTTGCTCCAGTAACCCTCCTTGCAGCCCAATGCGGGCGGCAAGCCCGCGCTGATCAGCTTCTAAATGAGGAGACACGAATGACAACCATCAAACGAAGACTGATCGCACTATTCGCTGTGCTGGCCGTAGTGGCTGTCGGCGGGTGTTCCGCGTCCAACAAACTGACCGGAACGTGGGAAGTCACGGACGTAAAGGTGGATGGCGTGACCTCCTCCGCGGAGGAAATGGGGGAACTGAAAGACCTGGATCTTCAGTTCCGGCTCACCTTCCAAGAGGACGGGATACTAGTCCTAGATTTCTTGGGCGAACTAGCAGAGGGGACGTGGAGCCAGGACGGCGCTACGGTCACCATGCAGGTTGCAGACGAGGATGAGCCGCTGGTCGGCGAACTGGATGGCGAGAAACTCATTCTGGAGGCGGAAGGCACCCGACTCGTTTTCGAAAAGACGGACAGTGAATCCACTTCGATCGTGGAGGACGAGGGTCAGGCGTCTGGCCCGGCGGGCGACTGGGATCTGGTGAACGCCGACACGGGCGGAGAATCTCTTGGAGAGGGACAGATCGCCGAGTTCGTGGATGAGGGCATAGAGTTCCGAATGACCCTGAACCCGGATGGCACGGTTGCTTTCGCAATGTTCGGTGAGGAAGGCGGCGGCGACTGGCAGGAAGAGGACGGAACACTCACGGTCACACTCGAAGGTGACAGGGACGAGGAATACGTCGGCGCGGTCGACGGGGACAGCCTCACCTTGCAAGCCGGGGACACGGAATACACTTTTGAAAGGGCCGGCACCGTTTCGGACTTAGACGCAGGTCTGGATGAGGGCCTGGATGGTGGCCTGTCGTCCTCGTCAGCGGACGCGGGGGAGGTCGCCGCATTCGGGCAGACCCACGAATTTCAGGATGGGCTGGCGGTAACAGTCGCCCCACCTGAAGAATTTGAAATCGAGAAGTCGCTAGCAGGTAGCTACGACCTTGCAACGACCACACCCCTTTACTTCGAGGTGACCGTCACCAACGGGTCGGACGCAAAACTGGATGCCCTCATGTTCACGTCAGAGCTGCTGTCCGACGGTAAGCCGGCTGAGGCGATCCATCTGGGGGAAGAGGTCGACCTGCAAACCCCCAGCGTGGAGCTTCTGCCAGGCAAGACCCTCACCTACAACGTGGGTTTCGCCGTCCAGGACATTGGGGACTTGGACTTGATGTGGCAGGCGGACTGGGACCGCGATCTAGTCCACTTTACTGACTGACGCAGCCTGTTCTCGCAGTTTCTTGTAGTACAGGTTGCGTGGGACCAGAACCGCGGACGACAAGATGATCGCAATCAGTGATGCGACCAGAATGCCCACCTTAGCGTAGCTGTGTTCGGCGGAACCCTGAGCGAAGGAAAGTTCGGCTACCAGCAGCGACACCGTGAACCCCACGCCACCCAGCAAGCCCATTCCGAACAGGTCAACCCACCGCACTTCAGGGTTCAAACTGATTGACGGGAACCGGGTGAGCACCCAAGTGGTTAGGGTGATGCCGACCGGTTTGCCTAGGACCAGGGCGGCAATGATCGCCAGGGTGACCGGCTGAGCCAGCCCCTGGGTGAACCCATCCCACCCGCCAACGGAAACACCTGCTGAGAAGAATGCGAAAATCGGGACGGCAAACCCGGTCGAAAGTGGGCCGAACCGGTGCTCAAACTGGTCGACTAGGCCATCACCGTCGCGGGCATCCCCACGTTTGCGGGGTTTCACCGGGATAGTGAATGCCAGGGCCACGCCGGCAATAGTGGCGTGGATGCCGGAAGCATGCATGAAAGCCCAAGCCGCGATGCCGATTGGCAGAAGAACAAACCAGGCGGCCGCCGCGTTGTTATGGAAAAGGTGCCGGTACCTTTGGGCCACGAACCCGTAGACGGCGATCAAGGCGAATGAGATCAGCAGTGGAATCCAGTGCAGGTTCGCCGAATAGAAAACAGCAATGATCAGGATCGCGATCAGGTCGTCGACCACGGCCAGGGTAAGAAGGAAGATGCGAAGAGCACTGGGCAGGAACTTCCCGATCAGCGCCAACACTGAAACTGCGAACGCAATGTCGGTGGCGGTTGGGATGGCCCATCCGCGCTCTAAGCCGCCGTGGCCCATAACCAGGTAGGTGTACACCAGGGCAGGAACGA
>CAYFVT010000063.1:0-5947 GCA_964346705.1 uncultured Actinomyces sp.
GCTGCTGGGAGCGGATGGCAAGACAAAAGGGCCCAACCGTCCGGGTAGGAAGGTTGAGCCCCTAGCGTCTACTAGGACTGGTTTAGTCCTTAGTCGATGACGCGAATGTTTGCGGCCAGCAGGCCCTTGTCGCCGGTCTCCACGTCGAATTCGACGCGCTGGTCTTCTTCCAGGTTGCGGTAACCCCCACCGACAATGTTGCGGTAGTGGGCGAAGACGTCTTCTGACCCGTTATCCGGGGTGATGAAGCCGTAGCCCTTCTGGGAGTTAAACCATTTCACGACACCTGTGATGGGGCCGGAGCCGGTCTCTTCAACTTCAACTTCTGATGTGTAGTCCGAATCGGACATAGCGGTGATCCTTTTCTTCTCCGCAGCGTCCCTGAACCAGGCTAGGTCAGGGCAGTAACACTTCTTTTCTGCACGCCGCGGCAGGGCCGCTTAGTACTTCTTCGATAGTGGAAACTACGCGTCCTACGCTAGTCCAGATAAAACCTAAATGTGTCGTTTGGGGTGGTCTTGCCCTAACTGTTACCTGCCTCATTTGTTGGCCTGGTTTCGGCTGCGAATGCGGGTACGCTTGGGCTAGAATCGCCGCCCCCACCAGCGGGGTTTCAAATATGAAGGAGGCGCCAGCGCCATGCAACCATCCAACCGCTTGCGGAACCTGGGGCTTGAATTACCGCCCGTTCCGAACCCTGTCGCCGCCTACGTTCCCGCCATCATCAGCGGCAACCTGGTCCGAACCTCCGGTCAACTACCCGTGAAGGACGGGAAGATCACCAGTGAAGGCAGGTGCGGGACAGAGTCGGTCACCCCGGAGCAGGCCTACCAGGCCGCACGCCAAGCCGCCCTGAACGCATTGGCTGCGGCTGCCGCAGCGGCGGGAGGTGTGGACAACCTTGCACGCGTAGTGAAAGTAACCGGATACGTGGCTTCCACCCCCGACTTCTTCGATCAGCCCACAGTTGTTAACGGCGCTTCCGACCTGTTTCAAGAAGTGTTTCAGGAACCCCACGCACGCGCGGCGGTGGGCGTGGCCGCCCTGCCACTGAATGTGACCGTGGAGATTGAGGCGGAGTTCGAGGTCGTCGCCCCCACCGCGATTGCCGGCCTCGTAATGTGATCGGGGCAGAATTCGCGACCGGTTTCCGTGTACTTGAAACTACTCTAAAGCGACTCTAAACATTTTGGAGTAGCCGGCCGCGACCCCTGCGGACACAGTGATGCCCCCCGGGAAGACCCGAGGGGCACCGGTGTGTAAGGGGGCCGGTTAGGCGTTGGCTTTCACGGCTTGCAGGATGCCGTCCACGGATTCCTTCGCGTCACCGAACAGCATTTGCGTGTTCTCCTTGAAGAACAGTGGGTTCTGGACGCCCGCGTAGCCGGTGGCCATGGAACGTTTGAACACGACCACGTTCTTCGACTCCCACACTTTCAGTACGGGCATGCCCGCAATTGGGGACCCGGGCTCTTCAGCCGCCGGGTTCACCGTGTCATTCGCCCCGATAACCAGGACGGTGTCAACGTCGGCTAAGTCGTCGTTGACCTCATCCATTTCCTTCACAATGTCATACGGAACTTTCGCTTCGGCTAGCAGCACGTTCATGTGCCCCGGCAGGCGCCCAGCAACCGGGTGCACACCGAACTCCACGTCAACACCCTTACTGCGCAGGATTTCCGTCAGTTCAGCCACCGGGTACTGCGCTTGCGCTACCGCCATCCCGTAGCCGGGGGTGATTAGGACCTTGCGGGAATTCTCCAGCATTGCCGCAACTTGTTCGGCTTGGATTTCTTGGTGTTCGCCGTCCTCGCCCTCCACCGCCGTTGACTCCGCGGCCCCAAACCCGCCCAGGATGACGGATAGGAACGCGCGGTTCATCGCCTTCGACATGATGTAGGACAGGAACGCGCCAGACGCGCCTACCAGTGCCCCGGTGATGATCAGCAGGTCGTTGTTCAACATGAACCCCGCCGCCGCAGCCGCCCACCCGGAGTAACTGTTCAGCATGGACACCACTACCGGCATGTCTCCGCCACCAATCGCGGCCACCAAGTGCACGCCGAGGGCCAGGGCAATGACCGTCATCAGGATGAACGGCACCCACGCCACAGGGGAATCCCCCGCAGCAATGAACCAGACCATCAGCCCCGCGGAGACAACTAGCGCCCCCAGGTTCAGCCAGTTACGGCCCGGCAGCATCAGGGGGGCGCCAGAGATTTTGCCCGCCAACTTCAGGTACGCAACTATCGAACCGGTCAGGGTGACGGCGCCAATGAACACGCCTAGGAAGACCTCACCCAAGTGGAAGCCGCCAAGCAGGATCGCTTCCGGTGAGGGGGCAATAAACGAGTTGTAACCGACCAGGACCGCAGCTAGCCCCACAAAACTGTGTAGCAGTGCGATCAGTTCCGGCATTTCCGTCATCTCAACGGACTTCGCCTTCCACAAGCCGACCGCAGCCCCACCGGACATGGCAACCGCGATCAGTAGCGCAGTTACCCACACCCCATGTTCAGGGTCGGAGGTGAGGGCCAGCAGCACGGTTGCCCCCAGAGCAATCGCCATCCCCGTGATACCGAAGTTGTTGCCCCGGCGGGAAGTTTCGTGGCTAGACAGGCCGGATAAGGCCAGAATGAAAAGGACCGCAGCAGCCAAATAGGCCAGGGTCACTATGTGGTGAACAAAGTCGGATTCGCCGCTGAGTTCCAGGATGGTCATTGCTTTTGCTATTGCGTTCATTCTTCCGTTCAGCCCCTCTGGAACATCGTCAGCATGCGGCCCGTCACCTTGAAACCACCAAAAATGTTGATGGAAGCAACCAGGATCGCAACGAAACTAATGAAGGACACGACAGGGTTCGCGGATCCAACCTGCAAAATGGCGCCCACCAGAATGATTCCGGAGATCGCGTTTGTCACCGACATGAGCGGCGTGTGCAGGGAGTGCGACACGTTCGTAATCACGTAGAAACCCAGGACAATCGCCAGCATGAACACCATGTAGTGGCCCAGCGCCATTGACGGTGTCACCATAATTAGCGCCACCACCACCGCTGCACCCAGCAGTGTCCACAGCACCCTGCGCTGCTTCTTGGACGCTTCCTTGCGCGCTTCCTCGGCGGCGCGGGAAGCGTGAACGGCCGGGTCAACCTCTTCAGTCGCCACTTCCGTCGCTGAAACTTTGATGGGGGGCGGTGGCCACAGGATCTCACCACCGTCGGTGACGGTGATGCCGCGGACGACCTCGTCCTCCAAATCGATGACCAGTTCCCCGTTTTTCTCCGGGGTCATCAGTTTCAGCAGGTTCACAATGTTCTGCGCGTAAAGCTGCGAAGACTGGGTGGGCAAGCGCCCCGCCAGGTCCGTCCAGCCGATGATGGTCACATCATTGTCGGTGACAATCGTTTCGCCGGGGACCGTTTGC
The DNA here is from genome assembly GCA_964346705.1 of uncultured Actinomyces sp. Taxonomy (GTDB): domain Bacteria; phylum Actinomycetota; class Actinomycetes; order Actinomycetales; family Actinomycetaceae; genus Scrofimicrobium. The sequence goes on from CAYFVT010000063.1 coordinate 3,427, forward strand.
GTTGTGTTCCCACCGTTCGCGGCCGCCATGTCCACAATCACCGAACCTGGTTTCATGGCTGCGATTGCCGCGTCATCCAACAAGATTGGGGATTTCGCGCCAGGAATGTTGGCCGTGGTAATGACAATGTCGGAGGACGCCGACTGCTTTGCGTAAACCCGCTCCGCGGCGCGCATCTCTTCCTCAGAAAGCTGCTTAGCGTAACCGTCCGTGGATTCCTGCTCCACTTCCGGCAGGGGAACGAACCGAGCGCCCATTGAGGTCACCTGTTCAGCAACTTCCGGTCGCACGTCCGTGGCCGACACTTCCGCGCCCATGGAACCCGCCGTACCAACGGCCGCTAAACCGGCGACACCTGCGCCAATCACGTAAACGCTTGCGGGCGGCATTTTGCCTGCTGCGGTCACCTGCCCGGTGAAAACCCGCCCGAAGGCGTTCGCAGCTTCCACCACCGCACGGTAACCGGCAACGTTGGCTTGGGAAGAGAGGACGTCCATGGCTTGCGCCCGCGAAATGCGCGGCACAATATCCATAGCCAGGCCCGTAATGTCGTCCTGGGCTAGTTCCTCCAGCAACTCCGGGTGCCGGGCTGGTGCCATGCGGGAGATCAGGGCATCCCCAGCCCCAATTTTGCGGATGTCATCCACGGGGGGCGGGTCCAAGGTGAGCACCAGGTCAGCGCTGAGTGCCCCATCGCGGCTAACAATTTCCGCCCCCGCCTCTTGATACTGGTAGTCGGGGTAACTGGAACCTTCACCTGCCCCGGCCTCAACTTGAACGGTGTAACCAAGCTTAATTAGTTTGGTCACCGTATCCGGGGTGGCAGCCACCATTGGCTGGCCAGGTCTTTCAGCCGGTACGCCAACGCGCATTCGGACTCCTCTACCTTATGGTTGTCACTTCGTTTCGGGTCTGCCCCACCACCTGCTGTTGCTAGGCGGCTAAGCAAGTGCGCCGCGCACGTTAAACCGCTGCAAGTCGCGCTTGTGGTTGGCAACCCCAAAACATGGTACAAGCCAATGATACGGCCTCCGCGCCCCACGCGGGCCGGGCTGGGGGGTTGGTAGCATGTTATTTGCCACGGGAACCCCTAGTGGGGGTGAGAGGGAAACGCGTAAGTTTCCGACCGTAGAACCTGATCCGGATAATGCCGGCGGAGGAAGGCCCGTGCGCACTGGTTAGAAGTGTTTAGCGCGGGAGGGGCCCCACAGTGAACGCAAGACTGCAGTGGCGGGTCGTTGATTTCGTGACGGCCGCCGTCTTGGGTGCTGCCCTGGGCTTCCTCTATTTAGTGTGGAACCAGGTGGGTTTCTTGGCTTTCACTTCCCTGGATGCGCTGACCCCCGGCATTGGCGGTCTAGTTTCGGGCGTCTGGTGGATGGGTGGTCCCGTTGGCGCGCTAATCATCCGCAAGCCGGGTGCCGCAGTCTTCGTGGAAACCATGGCGGCAGTGGTGTCCATGGCGCTTGGCTCCCAGTGGGGTGTGGAAACCCTGTTTGCTGGGCTGCTGCAGGGCTTGGGGGCGGAGGCCGCGTTCGCCCTTTTCCGTTACCGCAAGTTTTCCTGGCCCGTTGCAGCGTTGGCGGGCGCGCTGTCAGCGGTTGCTGCCATGATTTTGGAGGGCTTCACCCACGGCAACTTCGCCAAGTCCCTGATTTTCCAGGTGACGTACTGGTCGACCTCCATCGTGTCGGGCATCGTGATTGCCGGCCTGGGGTCTTACCTGCTGGTCCGCGCCCTGGCGACGGCCGGGGTTTTGAACCGGTTCGCGGTGGGGCGGGATGAGGGGCGGCGTGTCTAGATGACAGTCCACTGTTCCGTGGCGACGCAGTTCCCCGTTGCAGCGTCCGGCTGGGGGTGGCGCCATGCGGGCCGCAAGGCGTGGGCCGTCAAGGACCTGAACCTTTCCATCCCGCCCGGGCAGAAAGTCGGTTTGGTTGGTGCCACGGGTTCCGGTAAGTCCACGTTCCTGCACGGCCTGGCGGGCGTGTTGGACACGGACGAGGGCGACCAGGCTGGCAGCCTGCTTTTAGGTGACCATTCGCCCGGGGACCCGCGTGTTCGCGGCGCGGTTGGCTTGGTGCAGCAGGACCCCCAGTCGCAAATAGTTATGGCCAGGGTGGGGGACGAGGTCGCGTTCGGCCTGGAAAACCTGGGCGTCCCGGCGGGGGAGATCTGGCCCCGGGCACGGGAAGCGTTGGACGCCGTGGGGTTGGAAGTGCCCTTAGATCATTCGACGGCTGAACTTTCCGGCGGACAGAAGCAGCGCCTGGCTTTAGCGTGCGCGTTCGCGATGCGCCCCCACCTGCTGGCGTTGGATGAGCCCACCGCGAATCTGGACCCAGAAGGTGCCGCCAACCTGCGGGCCGCAACCGCTGCTGTCACTAACGCCACGGGCGCCACCCTGGTTGTTGTTGACCACGATATTGTGCCCTGGCTGGACCAGTTGGACCGTCTGGTCGTCTTCGGCCCCGAAGGTGTGGTTGCGGATGGCGATCCGGACCAGGTGCTTGCCACCCAG
>CAYFVT010000063.1:6047-8174 GCA_964346705.1 uncultured Actinomyces sp.
GGAGGGAACATTCGAGGGCGCCCCCGCCCTGAGTTTGCGTGACTTAGAGGTTGGCTTCACCTCATCCCCAGGCGCCACCGTTTCAGTTGCTGGCCCCTTCACCAACGCTTTCCGGGCCTCTGCTTCCACTTGCATTGTTGGTCCAAACGGGGCGGGGAAAACCACGCTGGCCCTAACCATGGCAGGACTCTTATCCCCCGTGGCTGGTCAGGTTCGCGTTAGCGACGCCCTCGCCAAAAACCTGGATAGCACGCAGCCGAATGACTGGTCCAACGCGGAACTGTTGGGGCGGATTGCCATGGTGTTCCAGGAACCCCAATACCAGTTTCTGACCCCAACGGTGCGTCAGGAACTTGCGTACGGGCTGGAACGGCTGCAAGTGCCGACAAACGAAATTGAGCGGAAGGTTGACCACTACCTGCACCGCCTGCACTTGGAGCATTTGGCGCAGGCGCATCCCCTGACCCTGTCGGGAGGGGAGAAACGGCGCCTGTCAGTCGGGTCCGCCCTGATCGCAGCCCCAAGGGTGCTGATAGTTGATGAGCCTACGTTCGGTCAGGATTACAACACGTGGACCTCGCTGGTGGAGTTGCTCATTTCGGTGGCCCAGGGTGGGACCACCATAATTTCTGTCACCCACGACCCGCGCTACCTGCAGGTCATGGGCCAGCAAACCATGACGCTGCCCCCTCCCAAAGCGATGCCCGCCTCCGAAGCAGCGCCGGGCCGCCAGGTAACTGCAGCACCCACCCCGCAGGGGGCTGCGAGTCGGCTTGACCGGGCCCCGATTCGCCGGTTGAACCCGGTTGTCACTTTGGGGGTGCTGCTACTTTTGACTACGCCTTTGCTGCTGACGATTGACCCGGTCAGCGCGGGGATTGCGCTGGGGTTAGAGCTGCTGTTCCTTCCCCTGTTCGGCTTGGGTCCGCGCAAAATGTTGCTGCGGGTGTCACCAGTTCTACTTGCCGCGCCCTTAGCCGGACTGTCCATGCTGCTATACGGGGCGCCCGGCGGCACGCAGTATTTCCAGTGGGGCCCTGTAGACATCACCCACAACTCTGCCGTGCTTGCAGGCGCTTTAACCCTGCGGGTGCTTGCCGTTGGCATTCCAGCCGTGCTGCTGCTGTCAACCGTGAACCCCACCCGCATGGCCGACGCCCTGACCCAGAACCTGCGCCTTCCCCCCAAAGTGGTGTTCGCGGCCCTGGCCGGGATCCGCACCGTGGCGCTTGCGGCTGAGGACTGGCAGGCCCTGCAACGGGCCCGCCGCTCCCGCGGTGCCCCCGGGAAGGGATTGCTGCACGGGGCGTTCGCGCTGCTCGGGTTCGCCTTGCGCCGGGCAGGCGTGCTCAGCGCCACCATGCAGGCGCGCGGATTTTCGGGGACTCGCCCTCGTTCAATTGCTCGCCCCGCCACTTTCTCTTCCGCTGACGCGCTCGCTTTGGTCGTCGCGGTCACTATCCCCGCCGCGGCTATTACTGCGGCTGTAGTCACCGGGAGTTTCACTTGGTTTGGGCTCCGATGACGGAACAGGACGGAATAGTGCGCGACCAGTTATTGGACGACTTGACCGAGCTGTTGAAAGGGCTGCGGGCTGACCCGCCAGGGGGACGTCCCCTGCGGGTGCTGATCGATGGTCCCTCGGGTTCTGGGAAGACAACACTGGCTGCCGACCTCGCTTCGCAGTTAGATGCGGTGGTGATCCACATGGACGACCTGTACCCGGGTTGGACTGGGCTAGCCGCCGGCTCCCGCACCGCCGAACACTTGTTGACCATGCCCCACCCCGGTTATCACCCCTGGCTGTGGGAAGAGGAAAGGCGGGGCCCGTGGGTCGCATTGGACCCGGCCCGGCACTGGGTGATTGAAGGCAGCGGTGCCCTGACCCGGGACAGTAGTAGGACGGCGGACTACTCCGTGTGGCTGGACGCGGACCCGCAGAAAGCGATGCAGCGGGCGCTTGCCCGCGACGGGGACACGTTCCGCCCCCACAGCGCCGCCTGGCACGCCCAAGAAAAACGGCACTGGGAACGCAACGAGCCGTCAACACTTGCCACCCGGGTGCTGGCCGTGGGAATGGGTGACTCTTGGGGGCCAAGCGTAGCCGCTGAAACTGGTGGGTGACCC
>CAYFVT010000064.1:0-2443 GCA_964346705.1 uncultured Actinomyces sp.
TACACTGGGGGTATGACAAACAAAAAGGGACGTTTCTTCTTAGACAAATCTAACCCAAAAATCTGGCGGGCTCTGAACAGCTTTGGTTTGACCATTAACCAGGCGGCGGATGAGGCCGGCGTGGCACGGGCTTTGCTGGAGCTCATGTACGTGCGAATCTCTCAAATCAACGGGTGCGTCTACTGCTTGGACGTGCACTCCCGCGCAGCTGTGAAGGCCGGAGTTCCAGTGGACCTTTTGGCTCATATCCCAGCATGGCGTGAGTCAGACGCGTTCTCACAGTCCGAGCGTGCCGCGCTCATGGTTGGTGAGGCAGTCACGGAACTTCCCGAACCACAGGTCCGGCAATCTGAACTGGTTGCGGCCCGCGAAGTTCTGGGCGACGACACCTTCGGTGTTGTTGAATGGGCTGCGATTGCTATGAACGCTTACAACCGGGTGTCCATAGTTTCTGAGCATCCCGCAAGAAAACCGCGCTAAGAAGCGTTCCGCGCTGATGCGGCCTTCGGCTGGGCCACAGCTCCTGGCTTAACAGCAGTGCGCCCCACCGTCCAATGACAGGTGGGGCGCACTTTAGCTCTTCAGCCCAACGGTTCCGTTGGGCTGCTAGCCGAATTACTTCGAATGTTTCCCTCCGGCACCTGAGCTGGTGTCGCGCGCATGTTTTCCTCCGGTCGCTGACCCGCCACTTGAGGTGGAAGGCGCGGCGCCCGTCGAGCCGGCTGCGGCAGCAGCACGCTGCCGATCCGGGAACTGCGAGCGGTCGATCGTTGGGGTGCCGGCACGCGTTGCGACGGGCTCATTCAAGTGCGTGCCAGGACGCACCGCCTGCGACGGGTCCTGACGACGCTTCTCGTCGTACTTGTACAGGACGACGCCCACCAGGAAGATGACGACGGAAATGGCTATCGTCTTCACGTTGAACGAGGTGAGCAGATAGCTGGAGGCCAGCAGCCCCAGGATCACGACTACCCACCGCATGCCGCCCTTCAGCGTGAAGGCGCCCTTCGTGGAAGGACGGTCCTTGAGCTTGATGACCGCCAGGATTGTCGGAATGTACTGGACGGCGCTGGCAGCCACCACCGCTTTCGCTAGGAACACATACGAACCACTGGTCAACATGGCGGCGGCCAACACCGAAGTGATCAGAATCGCGGCGGCCGGGGAACCGTGCTTGTTCTTCTTACCGATGAAGGAAGGCAGCAGCTGATGCTCGACAGCAAGGGATGCTGCAAGTACAGGTACTTCGAATGAGCACGCAAAAGCAACGCCGAAGACGGCCACCGCGGTTCCCGCGATGACAACGTAGTAAGCCCACTCCCCAACCGCACTCTGCATAGCAGTTGCGACAGGTGTGGAAGAGTCCGCGGTCTTTTTTCCTAGGATTCCGACGGTAACCAGCTGGATACCCATGTAGGCGATTGTTACCGCCGTGATAACGATCAGGAGAGCCTTCGGCAGGTTCTTACCCGGGTTGTTCATCTTGGATCCAGCGATCGTCAGGAAAGAGAACCCTGCGAACAGGTAGAAAGCCACGCTGTAAGCGCTGCCAACGGCGCCGAAGTCTTGTACCGCACTGTCACCGCTGGGCAGTAGAGGCTTCAAGTTCGCCGCCTTCATAGCGAAGGCGCCCAGCGCCACGAAGAAGACCGCGGTAGCGATCTTCACCCCTGAGGAGATGTTGTCAACAATCTGAACCAGGCTACCGCCAAACCAGTTGATCAGGCCTAGCACCAGGATGACGCCCATCCCGACGCTAGTCAGCGCCCAGTGGCTGACGTGTTCCAGCGCAGGCACCGACTGCTTGAAGATGGTTAGCAGCGCCTGGGTCTCGGTTGCAATGGTCGCCAACCCAGCGAACCAGACGAATAGTCCCACCTGGAACCCAGTGAAGCGGCCGAACGCCTCATAGGCATACAGCCACGCACCACCGTTGCCGGGAACTTTGCCGGCCAGGTCGGCATAGGAGAAGACAATGAACAGGGTCGCGATCCCTGCAGCTAGCAGGGTCAGTATTCCTAGAAGGACCCCCGCGTCTTTGTAGATCTGCTGGGGGAGCAGGAACGCTCCCGAGCCAATGATGCCATTGATCCCAAGCAGGACGATGGAGAACAAGCCCATCTTCTTGGCTGCCCCCGCGCCCCCTTGGGCGCCCCCGGACCCGCCCGCCCCCGACGAGGCGGCGACACGCATTCCTCTGAATGGATTCATTACTAAAGGCCTCCACTAGCCAGTACTGGCATACAATTCCTTGGACTCCCCTTAGGGTAGCGGCAGATCATGTGGTCTGCGACCCGGTGAGAGTCGGTTTCTTCACGCCCTCCAGGGTAACGGGGTTGCTCGCCCCAAGCCGGGGGAAGCGAAAAGCTGGACAGCCGCACCCTGCGCGGACCGTCCAGCTTTCCACCAGCACCGTCCTCTGACCCAGCGGCCTCAGGTGCTG
>CAYFVT010000064.1:2543-3712 GCA_964346705.1 uncultured Actinomyces sp.
GCGGCTGTCTGCGAGTAGAGCAGTGCGGCAACGAACATCAATATGACGGCCAGCAGCCACGGGTATTGGGTCAGGACGCTGTCCGAGAACGCAGCGATCGCGTCCGCGTGAGCCCCAACGAAGGTTGAGCCCATCCAAGCGATCCCCAAAATACACAGACCCGAAACCATGCCGGAACGGAAGATGGGTGCACCCGAAACTTTGGCTGCCGGAATCTTGTACATCAACATGATGATCGCAGCTGCAGCCATCATGATTGAAATGATTGCCTGGTCACGCTCCAGCGGGGGTGTTTCTACCAAACCGAAGGCCGGGGAAATGATGAAGGAGTATGCAACGTCAATCAGGATCGCAATGACGATGATCCACACGGACGCAGCGGCACCTTTCGGCAGCTTGATGTCGGCTTCCGGAACGGCTGGCTTCACCAGTCCCTTAGCCAAACGCTCCTGGTAGATCTTCGACTCACTCAGGGGCTTCACACGGCGGATCTTATCGATAGCCAGCATGATGAACACGGTCAACAGCATCGCTACGAATGTGGCGGGGAAAGTCACCATTAGTAGGGTCACGTAGTTGAACCCGGTGTCATTCTGCTCCAGGAATGCTGCCATCACCATGACTGGCGCTGAAACGGGCGCCGCCACAATTGCGGACTGGGAAGCCACGGTCGCAAGCGACAGCGGGCGGTACGGCTGAATGTTGGTCTCTTTAGACACTTCCACGATCACAGGCATGGTGGTGAACACCGTGAACCCAGTGCCGGCCAGCATCGACATGAAGTAGGCCACAATGGGTGCCAGGAAGTTCAACTGGCGTGGGTGTTTACGCAGGAAGTTGCCCGCCACCTTCACCAGGTAGTCCATGCCCCCAGCCGCCTGCATTGCGGCGGTCGCAGCCATCACGGAAATGATGATTGCAACAATTTCTAAGGGCATTTCCGAGGGCGTTGCCCCCGTCAAGGTCAGTAGTACAACGCCAAGCCCACCCGCGAATGCAAAGCCGATGCCGCCCAGCCGGGCACCAAGCAAGATGGCCCCGAAAAAGATGATTATTTGTAGAACGGTTATAAGCGCTTCCATTGCCATCCCAGTTTCATTGTGACTTGGTCCCAGTCCCGCCTGGTCGTCAAGGTCAAGTTCGTGCGGGTCCAAACTTGACCGGTACTT
>CAYFVT010000064.1:3812-8149 GCA_964346705.1 uncultured Actinomyces sp.
GACTCCAGTTGCACGACAACACCCAGGGATATGCGCGTCTCATCCGAATGGTTCGCGAACGTGATGTCGAAACCAACAGGCTGACCCACGTCTTCACCAAAGTCGTCGGCGGAGGCCCCCACTAGAACTTCATCCTTTGGTTTGCTGACGCTGACCGATATCCCGTCCGGCAGTTCGTACAGGTCCCCAAACTTGAGCTGCACAACTTCCGGTGCCGGAGCGGACTGTTCGGGTCCAGGCTGCGCGGTGTCGTCCTTCGTTTCCGCGGCGCAACCGGCCAGCAGACCCGCTGCAAGCAGGGTCGCCCCCATCCCAGCAATTACTTTGTTGCCCCACCGCTTGCCAGTAATGTCGGCCCCTTCCGCCACGGCAGTCCATGACCGGACTGCCATCCCTTTTTCATGATGCAGCCCCCAAACAGCAGGCGCCGCATTAGTGAACTGCGTCTCACAGCCTCCACTGTAGCGGCGCAAACGCACTTCTGCCCACCGAATCGATTTCCTGCTGCAAATGCGGAGCCAACTGGCCCCGGACGTGGGCCTTTTATCCCTAGTTTGGGCTCACCCCATGCTGGCGTAGCCATGATTCCATCTGCGGCTGGGCCATGGCACCCACCTGTTTGGCTACAACTTTCCCGTCCCGTAGTAGCAGCATGGTCGGAATGCTCATCGCTTGGAAACGCGCCTGCGTCCTGGGGTTCTGGTCAACGTTGACCTTCACTATTTTGAGTTTCCCGGCGTAGGTGACGGACAGTTTCTCTAGGATCGGCGCGACCATGCGGCACGGGCCACACCAGGGTGCCCACAGGTCCACAACCACGGGCACTTTCGTGTTCACCACCTGGTCGAAGTCCGCGTCCGTGGCATTCACCAGCCACGGCATCTTCGCCTTACACTTCCCGCACGCCGGGACCCCGGACGCGGCTGTGGGGATCCGGTTCTTCGCCCCGCAACTGGGGCAAGCAGCAACGCTCACTGGTTATCTCCTTATCTCTGACAGGTACCTAGCTGTTGTCTCCCGCAGCTAGGCCGCGCTCTACAACTATCCTGCGCATGCCATTGGTGCAACCGCACGCTCAGTGAGAGCCCCATTCATGTTTCACGTACGCCTGCAGCAGGCGTTCGAACCCGTCCTCGTCGACCACCGGCACACCGTACTCCCGCGCTTTCCTGGCCTTGCTGCTGAGGGAGTACGCGTCTGCCGCGACTAGCAGGCGCGCGCTTCGGCTGATGCCTCCCGTGGTTAGCCCTGCACCCACGACTTGCGCCTCCCACACCGCGCGTGAGGTTACCATTTCTCCTGTAAAGACGATCCTGTCCCCGGGCCTCAGGAAGGTCTGCTCATCAACACCACTGGCGGGCGAGCCGACTCCACGCTCTTCCCCACTCTTCCGAATGTCGCCACTCGGCTTCGGCGAGGTCGTCCGCAACCAGCACCTCCCCTGCCACGGCGCGCGCGCCCGGGGAAGGGGGAACATCCAACTGGCATCCAAGTCAGCCAGCCAGTCCTTTCGCTGACCTGCCACAGACCGCAAATAGGTGTACACCTGGGCAGTTGCAACCGCGTCATCAAGCGCCGCGTGAGCGTTTTGTAAAGGAACCCCCAGAGCAGTGGTCACTTCCCCCAGCTTCGCGACCCCAATGGTGCGCCGGGACCACTTCATGGAGCACAGGGCCGCAGGACGGCCGGGCACATCGTAGCCGGCACGTTGCAGCTCGGCCTGGAGGAAGGCCATGTCAAAAGGGGCGTTGTGGGCCACTAGGGCGCGGCCCTGGAAAAGGGTCAACAAGTCGTCCGCGACATCGGCGAATTTGGGGGCCCGCATAACCTGTGCACCAGTGACACCATGAACGCGGGTTGGGCCAAGGTCGCGTCCCGGGTTGACTAGCGTGGTCCACTCGTACTCGCTCTGGCCGTACTGGTCCAGCAGGACCACCCCGATCTCCAGTACCCGGTGACCGTAGGAAGGTGAAAAGCCGGTCGTCTCAAAATCGACGACGGCGACGGGCGCCTCTACCCTCAAGCGACACTCCTCCCTTCACCTGTGGAACGGACATTAGTAGCGCATACTTTTATCTCTCATCCTAGGGGGCCACCCCTGGCGTTGGGCTAAGTGTCGGCGCCTCGGCTTACTCTGCAAGTAACCACCCAGGTTTCTGGCACGAGGGAGAGCGTAATGGACGAAGAGGCAGTGGAAGTGGTCGCGGTTGATGACAGGCAAGAGAAAGCGACCTCACCCGGGCGCTCCTGGAAGAAGCCCCTACTTATCGGAGTCGGCGCCGTCATCGCCATCGCCCTGATTGTTTGGGGGATCATGGCTGCCGTTGTCGCTTCGCAAGCAAGAGCATTGGAGCGGGAGAAGGCCGAAGCCGCCTACGCCGCGCAGGCCCAGGAATACGACGAGGCCGCACAGGAGCTGCGGGAAACGCTGGCAAGGGCAGAAAGGCTGGAATCCACCACCAGTGAAGAGGACGTTACCGAAGAAGGTCTACTGATCGTCCTCTCCAACCAGATCGCCCTGGTCAAAGACGAGGTGGCTAACCTTCGAGATCCAAGTTCCCAGCACCTAGAGGACCTCTCTAACGAAGAAATACACGATGAAGGAAAGGCTGTGCGGGCGGCTGAAGTCGGTGTGACGATGATCCGGGACGGATTGCAGGAAACCATTTTCAACCTGGAGGCAGCGGTGGCGGAAAAGAAGGCTGCCGACGAAGAGGCACGGCAGAAGGCGCAAAAAGCCAAGGCCAAGAAGAAGGCAAAGAACATCTCGTATGAGGATCTTTTCAGGGCCGGGGACACCCTGATGGGGGATTATTTCGAGTTCAAAGGAAAAATCATCCAGAGTGTAGGGGAAGAGGACGGCTCACGAATCTACCGGGTGAACATCACTGCCGACCAGGGGTACTCAAGGGTGTTCTGGGAAGACACCGTCCTGTTGGTTGTGGACGGGCAGACAGATAAACGGCTGCTAGAGGACGACATCATCGAATTTGTTGCGGCTTCGGGGGGCGTCACCGAGTACGAGGCAGTGTCAGGCGCAACGATCGAAGTCCCACTTCTCTTCGGTGAGGGGGAGGACGTCAAGCTCACAGGCAGGGACAGCTAGTGGAAACACTACTGAAGCAGTGTGCCCCCTGACCAACATCGGTCAAGGGGCACACTGCTGAGGGTCAACGCCCCGCTTGCAACCATGCAGTCGGGAGCCGCATCCTAGTCGACGTCGTCCGCCTGAGTTTGGTGGACGGTGCCGAACGCGTGGTGGGGCGGGGCATAAATGGAGTACAGCTTCAGGGGCTCATCACCAATGTTGATGATGTTATGCCACAGGCCGACCGGGACCAGGATGGCCCAGTCGTCGCCCACCTCTTCTTCGAAGGTGACCTCGTTTTCCTTTGGCCCCATGCGGACCAGGGCGCGGCCCTGCTCAACGCGGAGGAACTGGTCTTCCCTATCGTGCTTCTCCAGCCCCACATCACCGCCAACGGGAATGGACATGACCGTCATCTGCAAGTGCTTGCCGGTCCAGAGGGCAGTCCGGAAAGTCTCGTTCTCTTTAGTGGCATCCTCAATGTTGACAACAAACGGCCCGGGTCCATGGTCGGTCAGTTCAGCCATCGCTTCTCCTCTTATATCTTGCGGTTGTGTTTGTCAGCCCGCAGAATTGCGGCTCCCCCTGAGCCTATTCAGCGTGACCACGTCCTTCAACACTGCCCCGCCAGGTGGGGATGGTGCGCGTGTTCTTAGTCGCTAGGCGCGTCCTCGCTGCCCGTCAGCAGCCCCCGCAGGATGCGCTCCAGCTCCTCTCGCGGCATTTGCTCAATAAGTTCCCGGACCTGTTCGGGCGACAGTTCGGTGACGTCCACCCCCTCGTCCCCCGTTCCTGTTGGTTCCTCCGCGCTGGCATCATGCACTGTCCCCTCAATCACCAAAGGCGGGGCCGCTTGCAGTTGCCTGATGGTTCGGCGCTCTTCCAGTTTCAGTCTTTGCGCGGCAATCATGGGGCGCACGGTGTCTTTCCACCAGCGTTGGGCGTGTGGGGTCAGCCTTGCCGCCCCAACGGCAAGGCCCACGGCTGCCAACTGCAGGACCGCGCTCTCCAGGGCCCGGTTGTCACCCGCGGACCTTTGAGTTAGCTCAGGCGCCGACATGCCGCCGGGGGCAGCAGCCGATGCGGGACCGCCAAGCCGCCTGACATGAATCGAACGGTATTGGGACACGCTGATGGAGGCCGTCCCCGGCATCTGGTCCAGCGCAGCCATCACCTGCATCAGATCACCCAGCGGCCCATCCTGGCCCCCGCCTTGACTGCCAGCGGCCTGTTTACTGGCAGGTAGGCC
>CAYFVT010000065.1:0-8147 GCA_964346705.1 uncultured Actinomyces sp.
GCACCCAGCAGCGCCGACCTGGCGGCCCTGGCAGCCGCGGGCGAAGCAATGACGAACGCTGCTAAACACGGCGCTGCGCCAATCAGTGTTTACCAGGAGGTAAGTCCCCAGAGCCTGGAAATCTACGTGAAAGATTCGGGGCCCGGTTTCGCCCCAGACCTGATCCCGGACGACCGGCAGGGCTACCGGAACTCCATAGTGGGACGCGTGGAACGGGTCGGCGGCACGGTTACGCTGCGCCTGCGGGGTGGAACAGAAATTGAGATCGTAGTTCCCACAATGGCAGGGGACACGAAGGAAAGTGAGCGGGCATGACAATTCGCGTGCTGGTGATTGACGACCATCCGTTGGTGCGTGAAGGCGTGCGGGCCGCCCTGGACCAAGTCGAAGACCTTGAAGTGGTTGGCGACGCGGCCGACGTGCCCTCGGCCATCGCGGCCTGCCAGAACCTGACCCCCGACGTTGCCCTTCTAGACGTACACCTGCCCGGCGGTCAAGGTGGGGGCGGACCGGAAGTGGCCCGCGCCTGCACTGGGTCAGCCACCAAATTCTTAGCCCTGTCTGTGTCTGACGCACCCACGGACGTGGTGAACGTGATTCGTGCGGGAGCCCGCGGATACGTGACCAAAGCAATTTCAACCCCCGACCTGGCGGAAGCCATCCGGCGGGTTGCGGGAGGGGACGCAGCCTTCAGCCCGCGTCTAGCCGGTTTCGTGTTGGACGCGTTCGGCACCCAGGAAGTGGCAACCCACGAGGACGAGTTAGATCAGCTAACAGCCCGCGAACAGGAAGTTATGCGGCTAATAGCCCGCGGGTTCACCTACAAAGAGGTGGCGGCGGAACTGTTCCTCTCCGTAAAAACCGTGGAAACTCACGTGTCGTCCGTCCTGCGGAAACTGCAGTTCTCTAACCGGCACGAACTTGCCACCTGGGCCACGCGGCGCAACATCATTTGACCCAACCCGGGGCAGCAAAAGGCCCTCCCCACCGCCCGGAAAGAACCGGAACGCTGAGGAGGGCCCGCGCAAAGTACCCCTGTACTTAGTACATGCCACCCATGTCATCCATGGGGGCGGCGGCGGGGGCAGCCGGCTCCGGCTTGTCCGCCACAACGGCCTCCGTGGTCAGGAACATGGAAGCAATGGAGGAAGCGTTCTGCAGGGCGGAGCGCGTCACCTTCACCGGGTCCGCGATCCCCTCAGCCAGCAGGTCACTGTACTCGCCAGTTGCGACGTTCAGTCCCTCACCGGCAGGCAGGTTCCGCACCTTCTCCACCACGACACTGCCCTCAAGGCCAGCGTTCGCAGCGATCTGACGCAGTGGTTCCGCCACGGCGGTCTGCACAATGGCGACACCCGTCTCTTCGTCACCGGTCAGTTCCAGGCGGGGCAGCACCTCTTCAGCCACCTGCAGCAGCGTGGCGCCACCACCGGCAACAATGCCCTCTTCGGAAGCGGCACGCGCATTACGCACAGCGTCCTCAATACGGTGCTTACGTTCCTTCAACTCCACCTCGGTCGCAGCACCAGACTTGATGATGGCAACCCCGCCGGAGAGCTTCGCCAAACGCTCGGACAGCTTCTCCTTGTCGTACTCGGAGTCAGACGCATCAATTTCCGCGCGAATCTGCTTCACGCGAGCTTCCAGCGCGTCCTTGTCCCCAGCACCATCAACAATGGTCGTCTCATCCTTGGTGACAACAACCTTGCGGGCCGTGCCCATCATGTCCAGGTCAGCGTTCTCCAGGGTCAGGCCAACCGTCTCAGAAATAACGGTGCCACCGGTCAGGATCGCAATGTCCTGCAGGATCGCCTTACGGCGGTCCCCGAAGCCGGGGGCCTTGACCGCAACAGACTTGAAGATGCCGCGGATCTTGTTCACAACCAGGGTTGCCAGAGCTTCGCCTTCAACGTCCTCCGCAATAATCAGCAGGGACTTGTTGGTCTGCATGACCTTCTCCAGCAGAGGCAGCAGGTCCTTAATGGACGAGATCTTGCCTTCCACCAGCAGCACGTACGGGTCCTCCAGGACCGCTTCCTGACGTTCAGCGTCCGTCACGAAGTACGCGGACAGGTACCCCTTGTCGAAGCGCATGCCCTCCGTGGTTTCCAGCGTCGTGTCGAAAGAGTTGGTTTCTTCAACCGTGACAACGCCCTCGGCCCCCACCTTTTCGAACGCTTCCGCAATCAGTTTCCCGATGGCCGGGTCGTTCGCAGAAATGCTTGCGGTGGCAGCGATCTGGTCAGTGGTCTCAATGGGAGTGGAAATGTCGTGCAACTCTTCCACAATCCGGTTCACAGCCGTCTCAATGCCCCGCTTCAACGCGACCGGGTTCGCACCCGCCGCCACGTTGCGCAGTCCCTCACGGACCATCGCCTGAGCCAGAACGGTTGCGGTCGTCGTTCCGTCACCAGCAACGTCGTCAGTTTTCTTCGCAACTTCCTTCACCAGTTCGGCGCCAATGCGCTCAAACGGGTCTTCCAACTCAATTTCTTTAGCAACGGACACGCCATCCTTCGTGATGGTGGGCGCGCCCCATTTCTTGTCGAGGACGACGTTACGTCCCCTAGGCCCAAGCGTCACCTTAACGGTGTCAGCGAGCTGGTTCAGCCCGCTTTCCATGCCGCGACGGGCTTCCTCATCATGAGAAATAATTTTAGCCATTCCGGTACGTCCTTCCGTTGTTCGAAAGTTTCTGGTGCGGTGCCCGCGACGGACGGAACTACCACCCTGACCCGTAACCTGAACCGTATGGGTAGGCAAAGGTTGCGTCAGGACTGTTCCTCACCGGTAACCAAGTATTCGTTAACTTTTCACTCCGCTATGCGAAGTGCCGGCTCCAATTCTGGCACTCTCATGGGGAGAGTGCAAGACGGGTTGCGAGGAAAGCTCGTCAGTTCACCAGCAGCACAACAAGGTCCGCACCACCGGTGGTGCCAGGATCTTCCACGGGTGTGCCCAACCCCAGGGCAGCCGCAACAGCTTCCGCTGTCGCCTTGTACTGGGCGGACGCGTAGTACACGGTGTTCTGGGCTGCGGTCATTGCCCCCGCGTTGTCACCCCAAGCGTTGTAGAAGCCAGCATTGTTCAGTGTTGCAACACTTCCCGCCGCGTAACCGTCAACCGCAGTGGCGTTCAGGACAACGATGGACGCGTTGTAATTGACTGGCTCCTCCTCTTTCTCCTTCTTTTTAGAGGATTTCTTCGAGGACTTCTTCTCAGTCTTTTCGCTGGCCGCCTTATCCTGCTCTTTGTCGTCCCTATCAGCCGTGGGCAGGTCCGTTTCGGGAAGGTCCTCTTCGACCTCCACAACTTCCTCAACCTCCGGCTCACCGCTAGCAGCATCTTCCGACTGCACTAGCACTTCAATCAGTTCCTCAGCCGGAACGTTGCGCTGAATCAGTGCGACCGTCCCCCAAGCCAGCAGGGGCACCACCAGCAGCACAATCAGGAACGGCAGGACCGGCTGCCACGCCGACGGCGGCTTACGATGAGCGCCGACGGGCCCGTTGTCGTCAACCTCGTCAAACTGATCTTTAGGATATTTAGAGCTCACGGGACTTACCCTACCTGTTTCCCCCACCAACCCGAACGGAAACCGTCGGCGCGCCCAAGCCAACACACTCCAAAAGGCTGCATTTAGACTCAGAGGATGAACGAAGTTGACCGTCCCGCCTTGGAAGAAATCATGGACCCGGGATGGGCCCGCGCCCTGGCCCCCGTGCAGCCCGCAATCCGCGACTTGGGCACCATGCTGCGTGAAGAGGTCGCGCAGGGCCGCGGGTATCTGCCTGCACCCGCCAACATTTTGCGAGCATTCCAGTACCCGTTCGAGGACGTTAAGGTCCTTCTAGTAGGTCAAGACCCCTACCCCACCCCCGGTCATGCGACCGGTCTGGCTTTCTCGGTTTCCCCCGAAACGCCACTACCCAAATCCCTGCAGAACGTGTACCGGGAATTAGCTGACGACTTGGGCGGCCCACCCCCACCCAACGGAGACTTGTCAGCGTGGGCGGAGCAGGGGGTATGCCTTCTGAACCGCGCCCTGACCGTCACGCCGGGGGCGCCTGCCTCCCACCGCGGGCGCGGGTGGGAGCAAGTCACTGAACAGGCAATCCGCGCTTTAGCGCAGCGCGACCAACCTCTAGTTGCAGTGTTGTGGGGACGCGACGCTCAAGGCGCCCTCCCCCTATTGGGCGACACGCCGGCAATCATCTCACCGCACCCGTCCCCACTAGCAGCACACAGGGGATTCTTCGGCTCAAGGCCGTTTTCCCGCACAAACACACTGCTGGAAGAACAGGGCGCGACCCCAGTCCGCTGGCAGGTCGACCCCACTAGTGACCTGACCGTGAAGCCCGCCTAGTCCTCGCCCCCGTAGTCGTCCAAGTCCGCGTACCCCGCCAACACTTCGTCGTTCGGGCCGGAAAGGAGGACGGCCTCATCCCTCTTCGCGGGAAGGACCGTCGCCAAATAGTCCTCAATAACCTCTTCAATGGGAACGTCCGTCCGTCGTTCCTGTGAGAGGAACCAGCGGTGCTCCAAAAACTCGTGGAA
Organism: uncultured Actinomyces sp.; assembly: GCA_964346705.1. GTDB lineage: Bacteria > Actinomycetota > Actinomycetes > Actinomycetales > Actinomycetaceae > Scrofimicrobium. Next base: position 4,558 of record CAYFVT010000065.1, read on the forward strand.
AATCTGAGCCGGCTCTAATTTCCCCGCCAACGTGGCCGGCACGGAACGCACCACAGGGTCGAACACTTCGTTCACCCACTGGTGTGCGACCTGCTCAATCGGAACTTCCCGCAGCCCACGAACGGCCCGAAAGGCCTCCATATCTTCCAGCATGCGGCGCGCCTGAGACTCTTCAACGTCCATCCCTGTGAGCCGCATGATCTGACGGTGGTAGTGACCCGCATCCACCACTTTCGGCTGAATGATCATGCGGTCGCCCTCCGCGGTGGATGTCATGGACAGCTCCCCCACACTGAAACCCAGGGCCCCAAGCCGGTCAAGACGCTCCTGCACCCGCCACCTTTCGTGGCTGTCAATGGCTTGCTCCGCGGTTAGCTCCGACCATAAAGCCTGGTATCGCTCAGCTAACCGGTTCCCGATTTCTATTGGATCCTCGTCCTCCGGCAAATACCCACCCGCCTGCAGGTCCATTAGCTCACCAATAATGTTCACCCGGGCCAACTCAACGTCGTACTCCCGCTGCCCAACAGTCAGTTGGGGCTGCATCTCCCCCGTCTCCGCATCCACCAGGTAAGCAGAAAAGGCACCCGCATCCCTCCGGAACAGGGTGTTAGACAGGGAAACATCCCCCCAAAAGAAACCTTGCAAATGCAGGCGCACCAGCAGAACCACCAAAGCATCCAGCAGGCGCTCAATGGTTTCAGTAGTCACCGAACGGTTAAACAACGCACGATACGGCAGCGAAAACCGCAAGTGCTCCGTCACTAGCGCCGGGTTTAGCTCCTCACCATCCGCGTCCTTACGTCCCGTCACGACGGCCGCGGCCTGCACGGAAGGTGCCTCTAACCGCGTCAAGTCACGCAGCATCGCATACTCGTGATGGGCGGTGGTCTCCCCAATCTCCTTCACCGCCACTACGCGTCCCGACAGGTTCACAAACCGAACCACGTGACGCGAAATACCGCGAGGCAGGGCAGCCAACAAATCCTCTGGCCATTCCTCCAACGGAATGTCCCACGGCAAGTCAAGCAGCGCCGGGTCAACGTTCGCTGCAGTGATCTGAATGGACTGAGGCATCGGCCCACTTTCTGGTCAAAACCGCCACAAATAAGTGTTGGGCGGGACCGCAAGGCCCCACCCAACACGTTAGTCCTTCACTTTAGACCCCTTAGGACGGCAGACGCACACCAGTGGCGGCAGAGAAGTTGTGCTGCGCGCCCTCTTCAATTTCGACCGTCAGCGTCTGACCGGCCGGCGGCGCAGAGTTCGGGGGAACACGCACAACAACCTGCACCCGGTCGACCTCTACCACACCGTCCTCTTGACCGATGCCGGCCAAGTGACCGTAAACGTAGGCGTCCGAACCTAGTTCCTCAACTAGTTCCACGACAACCGGGATGCCGGTCGGAGAATCATTCGGGACCACACGCAGACCTTCGGGGCGGAACCCAATCTGGATCTTCCCGTCATCTTCCGGCGTCACCGCTGCCAGAGTCGCGGGCGACAGCGGCACGACGGCCGAAGCCAGTTTCGCGTGTGTCCCATCAATCGTGTAGGTCGCAATGTTCATGGCCGGTGAGCCAATGAAGCCAGCCACGAAACTATTCGCGGGCTCGTCATACATTTCGCGGGGGGTCCCCACCTGCTGCAGGATCCCGTCCTTCAGCACGGCAATCCGGTCACCCATCGTCAGGGCCTCAGTCTGGTCGTGAGTCACGTAAACCGTGGTCACACCCAAGTCCCGCTGCAGCGCAGCAATCTGGGTACGGGTCTGCACACGCAGCTTCGCATCCAAGTTTGACAGGGGTTCGTCCATCAGGAACACCTGCGGCTTACGCACGATCGCGCGCCCCATTGCAACACGCTGACGCTGACCACCGGACAGGGCCTTCGGCTTCCGTTCCAAGTAGGGCACCAAGTCCAAAGTTTCGGCGGCATCATCCACGCGCTTGCGAATTTCATCCTTCGGGACGCCCGCAATTTTCAGAGCGAAACCCATGTTGTCCCGCACCGTCATGTGGGGGTACAGGGCATAGTTCTGGAAAACCATGGCAATGTCACGATTCTTCGGCTGCACGTCGGTGACATCACGATCACCAATGAAGATTCGCCCAGAGTTCACGTCTTCCAGTCCCGCCAGCATGCGGAGGGAAGTCGACTTTCCGCAACCAGATGGGCCCACTAGGACAAGGAACTCCCCGTCCGCTACTTCTAAGTCAAGTTTGTCGACCGCAGGATGGTCAGACCCGGGGTAGATCCGCGTGGCCTTATCAAAAGTTACACTTGCCATTTCCCTTACCTCCACCGGCAGGTACGTGCCGGACGTTCCGTTGTAGAGTTTGTTGGCGTCATCCGTTGGCGCCAAGGTCCAGCGCTTCCTTGGTTGGACCTAGGAAGAAGAGTAACACGTAGCCCGCATTACAATGCCGGAGTTGGGGGATTGTGGACAACACTGATGCCCCTGATCAGCATGTAGACAACCATCCCATGAGTGACCAGTGGGTGGGCGGCTACCACCTGCTGCAGAGGATCGGGCAGGGCGGGTCCGGCACCGTGTGGGAGGCGGCTGACGAAGCCGGCAACCATTTCGCCCTTAAACTGATTCACCCCGCACTAGCTTCGGATGAGAATGCGCGCGCCCGGCTTCTGCGTGAAGTTCGTTTAGTGAACCAAATTGACTCCCCTTCTGTGGCTCACGTGCACGACGTTGAAACCGAGGCTTCCGTCCCGTTCGTGGTCACCGACTTGATCCGCGGACCGACCCTGGCAGAAGAAACAGCCCGCTCCCCACTCTCCCCCACCCAGGCAGCCGAATTCGGCCAGCAGTTAGCCGCCGTACTTGAAGCGGTGCATTCGGCTGGCGTCGTGCACCGTGACTTGAAACCCTCCAACGTAATAGTTACCCCAGACGGTCCGGTCCTAATCGACTTTGGGATAGCGCATGCGGAAGGCCTCACCTTAACGGAGGAAAGTGCGCGGACCGGCACCGCAGGTTTCATGGACCCGAACCTTTTAGCATCCCCCAACAGTGACTCCGGCAGTGACCTCGCCCGCCTACGGAGCGCCGACTGGTTCGGCTGGTCCGCTTGCCTGCTACAAACCGTTACTGGCAGGCCCCCATTCGGGTCTGGCGATGCGCTGACCATCATTAATCGCGCCGCTACCGGCGAATGCGACGTGGCAGGCTTGCCCGCCGGGTTGCAGACTAGTTTCAGGCAGGCACTGGCACCACGTCCTGCCGAGCGGCCCGGCCCGGCGGCCCTACTTTCAGCGCTCCGCCACCCGGGGCCCGCCGGGACCCCCACGGTCGTGATCAGCAGCAACTCGGCAACCTCCACAATGTTGGCCCCCGCCCCACCAGCACCCTTTCCGCCGCCGCCTCCCGCCGCTCTCCTCAGCGCAGGATTGACCGCCCAGGAACCCCACACCCTAACCAGGCGCCCAACCCGGTTAGGGGTGCGGGGCGGTCTACTGACTGGGCTTCTTCTGGTCGCCCTGTCGGCGCTGCCCGCGTTCGCAGGTCCCCAGTGGCTGCTGGTGGCCGCCGCTTTCCTGTTGGCAGCGCAAGTTGCGGGCCGCATGCGCTGGCG
>CAYFVT010000066.1:0-7914 GCA_964346705.1 uncultured Actinomyces sp.
TTTTCATGCCCCCAGCCTCCCATTCCCGAGTGGTTTACGCCCAGCATCCCGGGTTTCCTGCGGACGGTTCGGTCCTTGCGGTCTGGCAGTCCGTCACCGCAGCGTTCCCGTCGGGGTCTTGTCGTATGCTTCAATACAGGCCACCGGGGTCTGCAAGTAGGAAGGCATCATGTCACCTGGGGACCGGCTCGTCGTCCAAGCAAGTGCGCGATCGGCCAACGCTGGGGCGCGCGGGGCGGAGGGGCACATAAAGTCCCGCGAGCGCGTCAAAGCCCACGGGGAAGTCTCCACACCGCGTTTCATGGTGGACCAGATGCCGGACTTGTCTGAGGGCGACCTAGAAACAGGCCCGCCGTTCGTTATTTGCGCGGGGGTTGCGCAGGGGGCTCGCCGCATACATTAGGAGCGGCGACGCCGCGGCATACACCGAGCTCAGCTGCGCCGGGCCGAAACGGACGAGCGACGTGAGTGATGCACAAGGCGCCGCGTCCCTAGCTCAAGTCATTGCCTGAGAGCCCGCGCCGCAGAAGCGGTCATGACGTCTCTTTTGGAGGTTCAGGGGTAACGATGCTCTGTAATCGGCTGTTTCTTCCCCCGGTTTTCGGTGCAGCTTGGACGGAGCTCGCGCCCGCAGGTGTGGCGTTCGTCACAGGCGTGCGGATTTGGGGTTTGGTGGGGCTGTTCTGTCGGAGGGTGGGTTTACTGTAGTTCTATTGAAAGAACACGTGTTCCAGTGAGGCAGTTTGAGGGGGTGGGGCGGATGTCGGTGCAACCGGAATCGTTCGCGGCGGTCTTTGCCAGCCTCAGCGCTGCCCTGGAGTCTCTGCCGTCCGGGCCTGAAGTGCTCTCGCTTGACGACCTGGAACTGATTGATGCGCTCCGCTTTGCTGGGGCCGCCGTCAACCGACTCGAAGGGCTCAGCACATGGGCTGCCGGGGCACTGGACCAGCGGGTAGCGAACGGCTCGCTGGGGGACTCTCTTGGGCGCAACCTGGGCGCTGCGAACACTGCCGCGCTGCTGCGTGACCTAACGGGGATCCCGTTTCGCCGGGCGCGTGACCTAGTGGGCCTGGGTCGCCAAGTGGTTCCCCCAGCTAACAGCACGCCGGAGCCGCCGACACTGGAGGGCGCGTCTCCGGAGGGGACGGTTGGGGACGCTTTGGCGCGCGGCGACCTTGGCGCGGGGGTCGCCAAATTGATCGCGGACACGGTCAGCCGGGCCGAACGCGCTCGCGGGACAGATGCGGACCAGCTAGAAACCGAACTGGTGAACCTGGCTACCGGCGCAAAGGGCCAGGCGATGCATGAGGACGAGGTCCGGAAGGTGTGCTCAACGGTGCGCCAAGAGCTTGAGCGCACCGACCCCATCAAGAGGGATCGCGACCGAACCGCCCGCCGCGCTCTATATGTGGGGCAGGAAAAAGACGGCCTGGTCTCTCTGCGCGGCATGCTGCTACCCGAAGTTGCAGCTACCCTTGAGGCCACAATCAACGCCCTCACTTCTCCCCGCAACAGCCGAAACGCGCTCGTCAGCGACAGCCTTGACGCAGGGGACACGTCTCACGGGCGGACACCGGAGCAGAAGCGCCACGACGCTTTCGCTTCCATCATCAACGTTGCAGCTTCTTCAAAGGACCTGCCGACTGCGGGCGGGGCGCCGGTGACCGTCATGATCCAGGTCAAGCAGGAAGAGTTGGAGCAGCGGCGGTCTGGCCGCGTCCACACCAATAGCGGCCCTACCCCGCTTTCAGGACCCGCAATCGAACACGCCGCGTGCTCCGGCGCCATTCAATACTTCGCACAGGACCCCCGTGGGCGCATCGTGGACCTTGGCAGCCTCCAGCGGGTATTTACGGCGAACCAGCGGCGAGCAATCCTGGCCCGTGATGGCGGCTGCGTCATCCCCGGGTGCGACGTGCCAGCCGCATGGTGCGAGATTCATCATGTGAAACCCCACGCGCGAGGCGGCCAGACGCACACGGACAACGGCGTAATGCTTTGCTACTACCATCACCGCCACATCGAACACAACGGATGGCAGGTGCGAATGCGCGATGGAACACCGCAAGTGCGGGCGCCCAAGTGGAAAGACCCCACCGGGGCATGGCACTGGGCGCACCCGCTCCAAGACACTGGCTGAAGTGGCGCGCTGCGGCGCAGAGCCGTCCGGTCAGGATGAAACTGTTCCTCCGGCGGAAATGCCTCTTTGGGTTTCTCGGGGGCGCCCCGTTCCGGCTACGCGGTCAGGCTGAGGTCGGATAACAGGCCGCCGCTGCCGCGGAGCTACTGGGCGTGGATGCGCGCGCCCTCGAGCGCTAGCCTGGCCTCGGCGCAAACGAGCTTAAACCCGCACCATCGACACGCACTACTCTAGTGACAGAAGTCACAAGGAGGTGTGCGGTGTCTGACAGGAAGCTGTCGCCGGGCCAGGTACGAAAGTTTGTGCGCAAGCATGACGACTCGACGGACGCGCAATACGCGGCCGGGGTGGTCGCGGGGGCCTACTACGACTCCCTCTCCGACAGGCAGAAGGGGTGCGGCGGTGGCTTATCGTTGCCGCCATAGTCGCGATGATCCTCTGGGGCATCTGGTCGCAAGTGCAACGTCACGAGGCTATGGGCCAGCTGGCCGCTGCTGTCGATACGGAAACGACGGCAGTGGTGGTGGGGACGGAGCGATCAAGCAGCTCTGACTCACCGGACCGGTGCAAAGACCAGGTCGGGGGATGGAGTACAAGGTGACTTCGCCGTTCTGGAGTGCTGACCTGTGCAAGCACCGCTGGCAGGACGAGATCACGATTGCCTACGACAGCAGCGACCCAGCGGTTTCCATGGTCGTCGGAACTGGCAAGGGCACGGGCATGCGCTACTACCTCATCGCACTCGGCATGCTCCTGGTCGCTGGCACGATTGGGTACGGGTTTTGGCGCGTCGACGAGGTGGGCCGACTGGCCAAAAAATACGGTAGTGTCCGCCCGCAAGACCCGAAGAGGGCCGAGTATCTCGCCATGGAGTTGGTGGCTGAGACGAACCTCCAGTCGGTGGTGCCCCGATGGCGCTTCATGCAAGACGACCGGTAGCCGCAGGCCTCTCCTGCCATGACAACGGTGACGCTGCCAGTCAGCAGACCAGTATTACGCCCGGGCGAGTGCCCTGCGGAAGAACTCGTTGGTTTGCGCCAACTGCGTGGGGTCGCCAACCGCAGCAACCTGGCCTTGGTCCAAGACCACAACTTGGTCGGCGTTTAAGGCGGACTCGAGACGGTGGGTGACCTCAATAATGGTTGCGTCCGGAACCGTCAGGTCAATGGCGTGGCGGATGTCCGCCTCCAACTGAGGGTTCAGGTTTGCAGTGAACTCATCCAACACCAGCACCTGCGGGTTCATCAGTAGCGCGCGGGCCAGCGTTAGGCGTTGCACCTGCCCGCCGGAAAGGCCGGCACCACCGGCACCGACCGGGGTGTCTAGGCCGTCAGGGGTGCTGGCGATTTCTTCATCCATGTGGACGGCGCGCAGGACGCCCCACAACTGGTCCTCGGTTGCATCCGGTTGGCCGAGCAACAGGTTTTCCCGCACCGACGTGTTCAGCAACTGGGTGCGCTGCGAAACAGCAACCACCTTGCTGCGCAGCGAATCCAGGGTGAAGTCGGAAATGTCAGTGCCGTCAATTTGTACGCGACCCTGCGTGGGGTCGTCGTAGCGCAGCAGCATTTGAACTGCGGTGCTCTTCCCTGACCCGGAGGGGCCAATAAAGACCACGTGAGACCCGGAGGGGATCGTGACGTTCAGGTCCTGCAACGCGTAGGGGGCATCCCCATAAGTGTAGGAAACGCCCTCGTAAATAATGTCTCCCGCCTGCTGCAGGGTCTCTGGTCCGTCGGTGACCACCATGGGGGAGTGGCTGATGTGCCACAAGCGCCGGGCTGCAGCGAAGGAGTGGTCCAGGTAACCGGCGGCGTCCTCCACGCCTCGCGGACCTTCAAACAGGCGCAGCGACCCAACGGCCAGGCCAACCACGATGACTATGGGTAGGCCAGCGTTGATGGCGCCAACCGTCACGCCGATCATGGAGATCAGCATTAGGAACATGTTGGCCCCGCGGCGGAACGCAGCCCAAAATTTGGGGGTGCGGGCGGAGCGAGCGATCTGGTCCCCGTATTCCTCTGCCTGCGCTAGGCGCTGGTCTTGCTGGTTGTAGCCAACGACCTCTTCCACCCCGAACACGGAGTCCGTCAGGTTATGGGCCAGGTCGCGGCGCAGCTGCAGCGTGTTCGCGGTCTGCCGCATGGAAGACCGCACGCCCACAAAAGGCACGACCAGCAGCGCCAAAGCCAGCGCCACCGCGGGCACAGCCACGACCGACCAGCCCAGGGTCGCACCCGTGACAATAACGATGGTGGTGGGCACAATGACCGCGGAAATGACGGGGGCGAAGGTGTGGGCGTAAACGACCTCAATCCTGTCCACATCCCTAGTCAGGCTGGCCAGAACGTCGCCTGAACGGGACTGGGACACGACCGCTGGCGCCTTCGGCCACAGGGAAGCAAACCCGGCGGTGCGCAGCAGCTCCAACGCCTTGAAGGCAACGTAGTGGCCGCTGAGCTGCTCCAGGTAGTACGCGGTGGCCTTCGCAATGGCGATCACCACCAGCCAAGCAAACAGTGGCCCCGGGGCGGCGTCATCCACTAGGACAGCGACGACGGTTGCGCCCGCCAATCCGAACAGGACAACGTCCAGCGTCAGGTTCACCAGCCGCAGCAGGGTCGACAGGAACAGGGGGGCATGAACCGGGCGGGTGATACCCGTCAGCCAGGACAGCAGCTCCGGAAATGTTGGTTCCGTGTTGTTGCTCATGGGGTCACACTCCACTCGGTACGGGCGCGAATTCGCGCGGGTGCGCCTGGTGGTCAGAGGAAAGGTTCGGGGTGGGGGCCAGAACAGGTTCCGGGCTCAACTGGCCAGCGTGCAGTGTGCACACCCGGTCAGCAATGCTGAGCAGGCTGTGCCTGTGCGTCACCAGCAGCACGGTCCACTCCTCATCCAAACCGTCCAGGGCCTTGATCAAGCGTTCTTCGGAGGCAGCGTCAATTTGGCTGGTCGCTTCGTCCAGCAGCAGCACCTTGCGGCCTGATAGTAGCGCGCGGGCCAGGGAAAGCCGCTGGGCTTGGCCACCTGAGATCAGGCCTCCGCCCTCACCAACTGGCGTCTCCAGTTGCTGGGGCATACGGCGAACCTCATCGGCAACCTCCGCGGTTTCCAGTGCGGCCCACAACTCTTCGTCCGTGGCTTGGGGCGCTGCAAGTCGCAGGTTGTCGGCGATGGTTCCAGTGAACAGCCAGGTCCGCTGGGACACGGTGGCAGACAGGGAGCGCAGTTCGCCGGGGGTCAGCGTGGAACAGTCCTGACCTTCAATAACCATTCCCCCGGTCTGCAGTGGCAGTGTGCCGCGCAGTAGTGACAGCAGCGTGGACTTGCCGGCCCCGCTGCGACCAATGATCGCGCTCTTCGTGCCGTGGGGGACCTGCAGGTTCAAATCGTCCAGGACAACGCCGCGCCCGTAGTCGTGGTGCACGCCGCGCAACTCAATGCCGCTGGTCAAATCAACTTGCGTGGGGGAGTCGGATACGGACCGGTAGGCTGCTTCTTTCGCTGCACCCTGGTCGGTCAGGTACTTGCGGATGCGCCGCTCCGAGGCCATGCCACCCATACCGATGTAGAAGAAACCAGCAACCTGAACCAGTGGCTCCACCAGCAGGGTTGTCAGTAGCATGACGGCAATCGCGTGCGTGACGGTTAGGTTGCCCGCATGCACTTGCCCAATGCTCAGGGCGGCGGCTGCCAGGATCAGGAGTAGGGAGAATAACCCGTCCATCACAATGATCACGATCTGGTTACCGGCCAACAGTTTCATGATGGCCCCGCGGTTACGTTCCCCCTGTTCGCGAAGCTGTTGTTCCACGCGGGGCCCCGCGCCCATCAGGCGGATCAGGACCAGGTTACGGATTGCGTCCAGGTATTTGCCGGACAGCTCCGCGCGCTCTTTACGCGAGTTGGCGGAGGTTTTGCGGAACATGGCCATGAACGCGCCAATAAGAATAGGGATGAGGACGAACAGGCCCATCAGGGACAGGCCGATGAGCGCGTTGTAGGCGATCGCCACATAAGCCAGGGTCATGAAGGGCACTGAGATGGCGGCCAGCGTCGCCCCGAAGTACACCTGCCGGTATTCGGTGAGGCGCTCCGAGTTGTCCGTCATCAACGTAATCAGCTGGCTGGCGTCACTGTCGGGATCCGTGTGGTCCGGCAGTGAAGGGGCCGTAAAGATTTCTTCCAGCAGGCGGGCGCGAACGCGCTTCTCTTCAGCCCGGGCAGCCATCCCGCCATAAAGAATTTCAGAGAACGCGAACAGTCCAGCCACCAAGGCAGCACCCACGGGCAGTGCCACGTCGCGCAGTGTCACGGCAGGAAGCCCAACCTGACCAATGCGGCCACCGATTAGGTCCGCGGTGGAAGCGAGGGCCACAATAATGAACGCGGCTGCAGCCAGGCGGGCCCCAGCCACCAACTTCATGTCCCGCCGGCCTTTTGGACTGAGTACTTCTACCTTGGGACGCTTCTGCTGACCCCGGGTTGCAACCTTCACGCCACCCCTCCATCTATTAGGTAAGCCTAACCTTACCTAATACCAGGCGGTGGGGTCCATGGCCTACCGCCCAGCGGGCGGTCCCCATGCCGTGAGTAACCGCCGTAATTGCGCCGCTGTCGCCTCCAGTTGGCTGGCCGCCAGCTGCGGGCTCATGGCCTCAGATAAGGGACGAGGGCGATCCTGGATTGAGAAAACCCCAGCAAAACCCGAAGTGAACTCTCGGTCAACGGCCCCCGCCAAGACAACTACCGGCACCCCGTATTGGGCGGCCATTTGGGCCACCCCCTGCGGGCCTTTTCCAGAAAGCGTCTGAGCGTCAAACTTACCTTCGCCCGTAACCACCAGGTCAGCCTTGCTGATCGCGCGTTCCAGGCCAGTCTGCTCTGCGACAGCGGTGAAGCCACTGACGGTCTTAGCGCCAAGGGCCATCAGGGCCGCACCTAAACCGCCGGCCGCGCCCGCTCCCGGCCGGACACTACTTCCAGAGACTGCGCTGTCTAGGGCCGCCGCCCAGCGGGAGAGCAGCGCATCGGCCTGTTCCACTTGGCTGGGGGACAAACCTTTTTGGGGGCCGAACACGGCGGCTGCGCCCTCGGTGCCTGTTAAAGGGTTCTCCACGTCCGACAGGGCCGCCAGGTTCCCTTCCCACTGCGGCAGGCCCGCGTGGCGGGGCTGGTCCAACAGTGGGTTGCGGCCGGGACGCCAAATGACTGGCTCCCCGCCCTCGCCGGATAACTCAGCCCCCAACGCCAGCAGCATGCCCGTCCCGCCGTCCACTGTGGCCGACCCGCCCAGAGCAACCTGTATCCGGGTTGCACCCAGGTCCCGCGCGGCCAGCATTGCTTCACCTACCCCGTAGGTTGACGCCCGCGGGAAGACGCCCTCATCGACTGCTCCCACTGAGGGTAGCCCCACAATCGCCGCTGTCTCGACCACGGCCTGACCGGTCGCGGCATTGAAAAGAATGGGGACACGGATCCGCTTCCCGAATGCATCACGCGCGGCCACGTGGTGCACTTCGCCGGTTTCTCGCAGGGCTTCCAGGGTGCCTTCCCCGCCGTCGGCGACCGCGTGGGCGGACGCTTCCCAGCCCGTGTCAAGGTCGGTGAAACCGCGAGCCACCGCCTGGCCTGCCTGCAGCGAGGTCAGTGACCCCTTGAAAGAGTCCAAGGCCGCCACCACCCGGACAGGTTTCAACCTGTGGCCTCGTCCTCGGAAATAAACTCCGCATCTGGCAGGCGTTTTCGCATGACCTGGAACGCCTGCGGGT
>CAYFVT010000067.1:0-4718 GCA_964346705.1 uncultured Actinomyces sp.
GTGTTTGACACCGCGTTCTTCCAGGATCTGCCCCCGCAAAGTGCACTGTACGCATTGGATAGGGAAGTGGCGGAACGCTTTTCGATTCGCCGCTACGGGGCACACGGCACGTCGCACCAATACGTGTCGAACCGGGTCTCCCAAATTCTTGGGGGCCGGGACCTGAAACAGATTGTCCTTCACTTGGGGAATGGGGCTAGCGCGTCCGCCATTGTTGGGGACAGTGCGGTGGACACTTCCATGGGACTGACCCCGCTGGAAGGCTTAGTCATGGGAACCCGTACGGGTGACATTGACCCGGCAGTCGTTTTCCACTTACAACGCGTGGGTGGAATGACCTTTGAAGAGGTTGACGTCCTAATGAACCGCAAGTCAGGCCTGAAAGGCTTGGCTGGGGACAATGACATGCGCATGGTGCGGGAAATAGCGAAGTCGGGGGACCATTCGGCGCGGCGCCGGGCGCGGGAAGCCCTGGACGTTTACGTGAACCGCATCGTGAAATACATTGGCGCTTACATTGCGGAAATGGGTGGGGTTGACGTCATCACATTCACCGCGGGCATTGGCGAAAATGACATTGATTTGCGTGCGGAAGTGTGCGGACGCTTGGAGCCCTTGGGGATCCTGCTGGATCAGGAAGCGAATAACCAACGGCCGAATGAGCCGGTCACCATTTCCCGGGAAGGTTCCGTGGCCCGCGTCATGGTGGTGCCAACCAATGAGGAACTGGCGATAGCAACCCAGGCGATGAAAGTCGTCTAAAACAGGCGCGGAAAGAGGGCGGCAATGACATTCCATTCCATTTATAGCCAGGGTATGGCCCGCCTAGCGGCGGCTTCCCTGCCGGTGCATCTGGCGGACCCGGCCGGGAATGCGGAAGCAATTATCGGGGCAGCCACGCAGGCCAGCAGGGACGGGGCGGCTGTGGTCGTGTTCCCCCAGTTGACCCTGACGGGGGTGACAGCCGGTGACCTGGCTGCGTCCTCCACGGTGCTTACTGCTGCCGCGACTGGTCTGGATAAAGTCATTGCCGCCAGTGCCGACCTGCTGCCAGTCATGGTGGTTGGAACCCCAATCCAGTTTCAGGACCGCATTTACAACGCTGCTGTCATGATCCACCGGGGACGAATCCTGGGCGTCACACCCAAAACGTATCCGAACCCGCGGGCAGGGACGGAAGGGGAACGGTACTTCGCGGACCCGGAAACAAGCAGGCCGCTGCGGGTGGTTCGGAATGCTTCTGGGAACCTGGAACTAGGGTCCCCTGAGGTGGCGGGCAGCTTCCCCTTCGGACAGTTCGTCGCCGCGGCAGATGACCTGCCGGACCTGAAAATCACGATCGCGATCCCAACCGGCAAGGAAGTGCCGGGGGAAGCAACAGTTATCGCGATGCCGTGCGCGGCCCCCGCACTGGTGGGGCAGCCCGGCAGGTTGAATCAGCGGCTGCGGGGTCGCACGCTAGCCACAACCGGGGCGGCAGTGCTGGCTAGCCCTGGGTTTGGGGAGTCCACGACCGACCATTCCTGGAATGGTTATTTGGGGATTGCGGAGGACGGGGTGCTGCTCACCTCCACCCAGCACTACCAGCAGGGCACGTTCCTGGACCAGGCTGACGTGGACTTGCAGGCACTGGCTGCTAAACGCATCCGCACTGGCACCAGCGGCGGCGCCCCAGCCCCGACAGTGTCTTTCACCCTGGGGGCACCAACCGAAGACCTGGGACTAAGACGCAGGGTGTTGACCCACCCGTTCCTGGCTGTGAAGACGGGGGCGGAAGACGAACGCGACCAGGAGGCGTTCGACATTCAGGTCAGTTCCCTCATGCGGCGCATGGTGTCCATTGGGAACCCGAAACTGGTTCTGGGGGTTTCGGGGGGCCTGGATTCCACGCTGGCTTTGGCAGTTGCAGCGCAGGCCCTGGACAGGTTGGGTCGCCCTCGTACCGATCTGCTGACGTACACGATGCCCGGGTTCGGCACGTCGGAAGCAACCCGCAACTATGCGGAAACCCTCTGTTCGGCTTTGGGAACCACCTTCCGGGAATTGGATATTCGTCCCGCCGCGAAAGAGATGCTGGCCGCCATGGGGCACCCGTTTGCCGCTGGCGAACCAGTTTATGACGTCACGTTCGAAAACGTGCAAGCCGGCTTGCGCACGGACTACCTGTTCCGCCTAGCCAACCACCACGGAGGTCTAGTAGTTGGGACTGGTGACCTGTCCGAACTGGCGCTCGGCTGGTGCACGTACGGGGTTGGGGACCACATGAGCCACTACGACGTGAACGGCGGCATGCCCAAAACCGCGATCCAACAAGTTCTGGGCTACCTGGCAGACAACTACCAGTCTGCGGACCTGTTTGGCCCAGATTTTGCTGCAGCCGCGCGGGGTGTCTTGGAATTAGAAATCTCCCCCGAACTGGTTCCCACCGATGAAGATAGTGGACCGCAAGCAACCCAGTCGGCTATTGGCCCCTACGAACTGCAGGATTTCACCCTGTACTACGTGCTGAACTACGGGTTCGGCCCAGAAAAGATTGCATTCCTGCAGTCGGCGGCTTGGGGGCACAAGTACTCCCCTGAGCAGATCATCCACTGGCTGGGAGTGTTCTTCCGCCGGTTCATCACCCAGCAGTTCAAACGTTCCGCCATGCCGGACGGCCCACAAGTCTTCCCGGGTGGCAGCCTGTCCCCGCGCGGCGGGTGGATGGTCCCATCCGACGCTGACACTGCCGCCTGGCAAGCACAGATAGAAGCAATGGAACGCGGGCAAGCAGCAGCCCGCAGGGCGGCGCGGCAGGCTGAGGAAAAGGGCACCCAGTGAACGCCCCCGGGTTCGTCGCAGCCTTCGTGCTGGCCGTTATCTTCGCTCTACTAACCGGGGTGCTGGCAATGATCGCGGTGCGGGTTCACCGCGGGCAAGTGGCCCCAACATCCATGCTGGGAGACGTGCCAGCCCGGGCTGCAGCCTACTTCGGGGCTGCCGGCGCTGTCAGCCTGATTCAAACGTTAGCGTTCGCGGGGGCTGCCCTGTACCCGCCTCTTGCAACCCCCGGCTACCTGGCCACGCTGACAGTCACCGGCTTGGTGCTGGTTGGGGTGCTGATCTGGCTGGGGGTGCGCCACCGGTAAAGGCAGCGCACCCACTGGTTCCCCGCTAGTTCCCTTCTGGGGACGTCATTGAGTGGACGTCCAATGCCAGGTCTAACTGTTCGGGGGTGACTTCGCCGCGTTCAACGAAGCCGAGCTCCTCAACGGCCTCACGAATAGTGCGCTTGTTCTTCACCGCATGCTTAGCAATTGCGGCCGCGTTCTCGTAACCAATCAGGCGGTTCAACGGTGTCACAACGGATGGGGACGATTCCGCGTAACGCAGGCAACGCTCAGCGTTCGCCGTAATCCCATCCACGCATTTCTCAGCCAGGATGGTGGAAGTGTTGCCCAGAATGTTGATTGACTGCAGCAGGTTTTCCGCCATGACTGGCAGCATGACCAGCAGTTCGAAGTTGCCCTGCGCGCCGGCGAACGTGATGGCCGCGTCATTACCGATCACCTGGGAGCACACCTGCATGGTGGCTTCCGGGACGACCGGGTTAACTTTGCCGGGCATGATGGAAGACCCTGGCTGCAGGTCGGGCAGGTTGATTTCTGCCAGGCCCGTGCGGGGGCCGGACCCCATCCACCGCAAGTCGTTCGCAATCTTGAACAGGGACACGGCAACCGTGCGCAGGTCACCGGATAGTTCAACTAGGGCATCCATAGCGGACTGGGCTTCGAAGTGGTTGGGGGCTTCCACGAAGGGCAGTCCCGTGTTCTCAGCCAGCACCTCAATAGCTCTGGCCGCGAAACCGGTCGGAGTGTTAATCCCAGTACCAACAGCCGTCCCACCCAGAGGCAGTTCCGCCAGACGGGGCAGCGCGCATTCCACGCGGGCAATCCCGTTGCGCACCGCTTGAGCGTAGCCGGAGAACTCCTGACCCAAGGTCACGGGGGTCGCGTCCATCAAGTGGGTGCGACCTGATTTCACCACGTCAGAGAACTCTTCTGCCTTCGCTTCCAACGCCTGCAGCAAAGTGTGCATGCCGGGCAACAGCACTTCCGCCACCGCCTGGTAGGCGGCAATGTGGATGGAGGTGGGGAAAACGTCGTTAGAGGACTGGGAGGCGTTCACCTTGTCATTCGGATGCACTTTCTGGCCAAGTATCTGGCTGGCCAGGGCGCCCACGACCTCGTTCGTGTTCATGTTCGAGGACGTGCCAGACCCAGTCTGGAAAATGTCGATCGGGAACTGGTCGTCATGCTGGCCGGTAACCACTTGGTCGGCGGCCTCAATAATCGCATCCGCCATTTCCGCGTCCACGATCCCCAATTCCTTATTCGCTTGGGCGGCAGCCTTCTTCACCTGCCCCAAAGCGCCAATGTGGTGTGACCGCAGGCGCTGCCCTGAAATGGGGAAGTTCTCCACGGCACGCTGGGTTTGAGCGCTGTAGAGGGCGTCCTTGGGAACCCGGACCTCACCCATCGTGTCGTGCTCAATGCGGTAATCCGTCATTTTAGTGTTACTCCTTCGTATCGTGAGGCGGCGTTACTGCTGCCCCTAAAACGGTGCTTTCAACGCACCAAAACTGGGGGAAATAAAGGGCCTTAGGTGGGGTGGTATGGGCTGATGACCACGTCCGCCCGTTTCAGGTCCTTCACCTCCAAATAACCGGTGGTAGCCAT
>CAYFVT010000067.1:4818-7520 GCA_964346705.1 uncultured Actinomyces sp.
TTCAGGTTCAAAGGTTCCCGACTGCCGGACACATGTTCAGCCGAAACCGTGGAACCGCGGATAACAAAAATGTCCAGGCCAGCCTCAATCGCGGTCCGCCAATACTCCTGGGTCCGCTGCGGGGACAGCCGGCCGGCCACAACTCCCCCGGCTGCACGGATTTCTTCAACCCGCCGGCCAATCAGGTCGTGTTTGATCGGTTCGGAATAGATCTGCTGCAAACGGGTGGTGGACACGTCGGCTGGCAGTTCCGCAATCTCCTGCAACAGCGGCAGCGGATCCTCATACCGCGTCCACACCCCATCCAAGTCCAAGACACCCAGGCCGCCCAGGCGCCCGAACTCTATGGCCGTCGCTGGGCTCATCACCGAATCCATGGGGGCAGCCAAAATAGGGATATCAAAATGGTAGGCATCAAACTGCCAAGAGACGTTAACGTCCTCCGGATCCCTGGTCCGCCTGGAAGGGATTAGGGCAACATCATCAAGCGAGTAGGCCCGACGCCCCCGCTTCCCGCGACCGATTTCTACCTCAAAACTCACGCTCCCAGTCTATTGCCTGCGCACCCGTTTCTGTTCCCGCTTGCGATAGTTCCGCTGCGGGTCACATTCATTTCTGCACAGGCAAGGCACAATGGGAGCATGCAGAACACACTTCCCCACCCGCAGAGCTCCCCGGCAGCGTGGGTGAAACATCCCTGGCTGGGGTTCGACACTGAAACCACTGGCGTGAACACGGACACGGACCGCCTGGTTACGGCTGCCGCTGTTGTCCGTACCTTCGGCGAATCGGTGGAGCACAGGCACACGTGGCTAGCCAACCCCGGGGTCCCCATCCCGCCGGGCGCCACGCGCATTCACGGGATCAGCACCGAACACGCCCGCGCCCACGGGCTACCCCCCACGCAAGTGTTAGAAGAGTTAAACGCGCGGCTAGCGGCCCAAATGATGCAAGGCGCAGTCGTGGTGGTGTTCAACGCTGGCTACGACCTTCCCCTACTGCACGCGGAATCAAAACGGCACGGGGTTGCAACCCTAACTGAGCGGTTAGGCGGCCCTGTCGCTCCGGTAGTGGACCCGCTGGTGTTGGACCGGGCGCTAGTCGTGAAACGGCGCGGAAAACGTCGCCTGTCGGATCTGGCCGCCGCCTACAAAGTCCAGGTGCCGCAGGACACGCACCAAGCGCACGTTGACGCTTCCCTCACCCTTGACTTACTGGCAGCCATGGTCCAAGCCCACCCCAGACTGGCAGAAATGGAGGCCGGGGACCTGCACCGCTTCCAACAGGAAAGCCATGCGGCATGGGCGGCGGACTTCGAAGCGTTCCTGCACAGCCGCGGCCGACAAACCCGAATTTCCCGCACCTGGTTCTAAACGCCGCCCTCGTCCCCCAACACCACTCTCGCTGCAGAAACAACCCCGCCTGCCGGCAGCCCGAGAAGAAAGTCCGGGCAGATGGGTGCGCCCTAGCGGGCTTTAGTCGTGGGTGCCCCGGTAGTTTGGGGCTTGGGCGGTGATGACCACGTCGTGGGGGTGGGACTCACGCAGCCCGGCAGCCGTCACCTGGATAAACCGACCCCGACGCTGCAGTTCGGGAATGCTGGGCGCGCCCGTGTAGAACATGGACTGGTGCAGGCCACCAACCAGCTGATAAACGTTGTCCGCGACCGTGCCCGCGTAGGGAACTTGCCCCTCAATCCCTTCAGGAACCAGCTTCTCATCGGACGTCACTCCCTCCTGGAAGTACCGGTCCTTGGAATAGGACTTGCGGCCCCGGGAACTCATGGCCCCCACCGCCCCCATCCCGCGGTAAGACTTGAACTGTTTCCCGCCAGAGAAGACCAGTTCGCCGGGAGCTTCCGCCGTCCCGGCCAGCAGGGAACCCAGCATCACGGTTGACGCTCCCGCCACAATCGCCTTCGCCAAGTCACCCGAATACTGCATGCCGCCATCCGCAATCACCGGGACCCCGGCCGGCGCAGCGGCCTGGGAAGCCTGATCGATAGCCGTAATCTGGGGCACCCCCACCCCAGCCACCACTCGCGTGGTGCAAATGGAGCCGGGACCCACACCCACCTTGACCGCATCCGCGCCAGCATCAATCAGAGCCTGGGCCCCAGCCCGCGTCGCGATGTTGCCCCCGATAACGTCCACACCGGCGAAACCGGAATCAGCTTTCAGGCTGCGAATCATGTCCAAGGCCAGCTCGGCCCCGCCGTTCGCGGTGTCAACCACCAGGACGTCTGCTCCGGCGGTTGCCAGGGCTTCGGCCCGTTTGCGGGCATCCCCCCAGTAGCCGATGGCTGCACCAACCAGGAGGCGCCCGGCCTCATCCTTGGCCGCGTTCGGGTACTGCTCCACTTTAACGAAGTCTTTGACAGTAATCAGCCCGGCCAGGTGCCCCTGTTCATCAACCAGCGGCAGTTTCTCTACCCGGTGCTTCGCCAGTAGAGCCTTCGCGTCCTCGCGCGAAATCCCTGCCGGCGCCGTAATCAGCGGCATCGGCGTCATGTGCTGGGCAACGGTCGCGGTGTCCCACGTGGCGGCCGGCACGAAGCGCAGGTCTCGGTTGGTGATGATGCCCTGCAGCTCCCCGTCGTCATCCACCACCGGCAGCCCCGAAATGCGGTACTTCGCGCACAGGGCATCCATTTCGCCGATCGTCGCGCGCGGGCTGATGGTGACCGGGTCCAGGATCATGCC
>CAYFVT010000068.1:0-7401 GCA_964346705.1 uncultured Actinomyces sp.
GAAACCGTGTCGGCAGGCGCCGAACGGCTTGCAGCAGACCTGGGCGATGAGGCCGCTGAGGTTCGTGAGGACGTGGCCAGCGCAGACGAAAGCGCAGGCGAAGAAGCCTATTTGGATAAGAAAGACTCCTAGTCAACCGCTCCGGGGGCGTTAGCTACAGGAGCGAAATCGACGCGACGCTGTTGTCGGGTCACAGCAGGGGCGGAGCCAAAGCCTGGTTCCGCCCCTGTTTTCGTGTCCGGTTCCCGGTTCCCGCTTCCTAGCGCCTGCCGCTTCCTGCCGTGGCTGGGCGCGAGGTCGGCGACAGTCGCCAGAGGCAGAGGCCTAAACAGCATCTTCTGCGAAGGGTTGTCGACCCACTGGAGAGGCTGGGAGAAGAAGGGTGCAGGGGCTGCCCACAGCCCTTTGCTGGGGTGATTGGGTAGCCCACCGATGCCCGGGCGGCCCTTGGTGGCGGAGCTACCTATTGGACGTAGACGTCCAAATGGTTGCCTGACGTTCCACGGTCGTAGATCTTCCCAGGCCAGCCAAACGGGGTTTGGTAAACAGTGCCTTTAGGGGCGCTGCCCGCCAACACAATGTAGCCATCCCCATCCGAAACATAGCCGCCGGAGTTCACGTGCCTGCCCGGAATACTCAGGCCACCACCGGGGAGCACACTCTGCGAGTAGTAGGTGAACTTGTAGCCGTTCCAGTTAATAACCCCCATCCACAAGAAGTCTTTCAGGCTGTACTCGGCAGACGAGGACACCTTCGGGGTGCTAGTCGACTGGGACTTGGAAGGGGACTTAGAGGGCGACTTAGTCGGCGCCTTGGCGGCGGGCTTCTTCTGGACTGTCTTCTTAGTGGTCGCCTTCTTCTGTTCAGCCTTTTGGGGAGCGGCCTGGGGCGGTTCCGCCTTCTGCGGCTCCGCCTTTGGCTGTTCGGTTTTTTCAGATGCCGATTTCTCAGGTGCGGGCTCGGCCGCCTGCGTCTCCTCAGCCGGCGCGGGCGCGGCTTGCTCGACCGGCTGCTCCGCGGGTGCGGCCACCGGGGCAGGGGCTGAAGCATCCTGCTGCCACTGGCCAGTTTCACCCTCCGCCTGCGGCTGGGCCTGCCCCTCCGCTTCTGGTTCGGGCGCCACCTCTGATTCGGGTTCGGGCTCAGGCTCTGGTGCTGACACCTTCGGCAGGTCAATGCCGGTGCCCTTTATTATCACGCGCTCTTTGGGGGCCTCCGTGACTACGACCTGGTGGCGGGGCGGCGCCATCTCCGTGTAACCACGGTCCGTGTAAACCTCGGAGACGCCCTTAGCGCCGGGCTCCTTAACAACCTCAATACCCGCAGAAAGGCCCTCGTCCTCAACCACTACCGTGGTGAACGGAATTTCCTTAACGCCGGTCTTCTTCAACTGTGCGGGTGGTGGGGGCGTGGGCTCTTCCACGGCCAGAGCTTGCGGGCGGGCCGTGAACGTCCAGCCAATAGCCGCCTTGGGTCCACTGTCCGCACTGCTCGGCGTCACTGCCACAGCAGACGGCGAAAGCAAGCTGGGCAGCGCTAACGGGAACGCTGCCAGCCCCAAAGTTACAACCAGGCCCCTGCGGATCTTTCTTTTCAAAGACATTGGATTCCTCCCGGCGTCAGCATAGTACGAAATGTTACTAAAGGGGACACTGTGACGAAAGTAAACCAAGTGGGTAGTGTGCCAAAAGGTGCGGATGTTACTAGAGGTTCGGGCGCGATGCGACGTGGAAGGGGCGGGCACGGCGAAGCCCCGGTCTGCACTACTAGCAGACAGACCGGGGCCGGATGCCCATGTCTTTGAGGCGCCTGGGCGAGCCCTTACTTCCAGTTCTGGCTAAGGAAGTGCCACGAAAACCTCATCCGCAAACAGTCCGGGGCTGACGCGCAGCAACCCTTCCGCACCTGCGGGGACCTGCAGCACCACATTCCCGGTAGAGGTCGCGTCTTGGTACAACTCGTTCATCCCAAACTGGGGGTCGGGCGCCACCGCGAAAGTGTCACTCTGGCTATAGACCTCGCCGGAATCCGCTACGAAGGCCACCGAAACCAGGGAATCGGTACTGGAATCCTCACCCGTGTAAGTCGCTGACAGGTCCACCACCATGTACTGCATTCCACTTTCCGGTTCGTCGTTGAACTGGTTGGCCTCCATTACTTCACTGGTCGCATCAGGCGTTACTGAGTTGACCACCACAGTCCACTCACTGCCCTTAATTTGGCTGCCAACCTGAACTGGGTTGTCCCGACTGCCGTCAGCGTCAGCAGAGCCACCCGCATCCTCCGCGTCCTCAGTTTCTCCCCCGGCTCCTGGCTCATCCTCTGATTTTCCGTCTTCGCCGGGCTGTGCGTCCTCGTCGCCCGCGGGTTCTTCAACGGTCACTTCCGTAACCTCGTTGAGGGCGCTGCCAACACTGGCTGCCAACACAACGAACGACGCGACTACCCCCACGACCGCCAAAACCAGGGTGATGATGCCGAACGTTTTCTTCCCCTTTTGGGCGACAGCGATGATGCCCAGGACAAACGCGACGGGTGCCAACACCCAGCCGACGATGATGGCGCCTGGGATCACTGAGAACACGAAGGTCGCAATTCCGAACCCCAAGGCGACCTTGGACAGGGTCGTGGTCTTCGTCGGCGCATCGCGTGTCATCCCCTTCTTTCCGGAGGGGGAACTAGGGGCTTGGGGCTCTAATGGCTGGGACATGGGGGCTCCTGAAATAATCTGCGTTCATCGGTCACCTGCCACGCTAGGTGCGCGTCTTACGCGCCGGATCCCCCTTTCGGGTGGAGCGTTCCCGCCGGTTGGGGGAGGGGAGAGGACGGACCCACCACCTACAGTTGGGACATGGCACAGGCGCGATGGAAACAGTGGGGGCGGGCTGCGTGGCGCCTTTTCGGGACTGTGAACGCGGTTGGTTGGGTTGCATTCTTCGGTTTAGCCTTTGCTTCCCTGCCTAGTGAGGGCACCGCGGGCGGGTTGTTCCTGTGGCACACCCTGGGATTTCTGGGCGCCATTCCTGCTGGGGTAGCCATGATTTGGCGGGAGAAATACCCCGTAGCCGTTCTGGTGGGCTCTTCCGTGGCAGCAATCGTGCTGCCGCTGTCCCCGCTGGGCCCCGCTCTGGCGCTTAGCTGGTTCATTGCCGCCCGCCCCGCGCGTGAACTGTGGTGGGGGTTCGCGCTGGCAGCCGCAGGTGTAGGGCTGCCGTTGCTGCGCGACTACCAGGCGCCCCCACTGCAAACGCTGTTCATGACGAAAAACGATCTTGGTGGCATTAACGAGCTGGACCCACTGGGCTACTTCCTGGTTGGACTAACCCTTCTTGCGTTAGCGGGCTTTGCGGGGGCAGCCCGCAGGTGGCGCAGCGCCGCTCACGTGCAGGCTGGGCGCGCTGAAGAGCAGGGGCGGCAGGTGCGGGCTTTGGAGGTGGCAGCCACCCGGCAGGAGGAGCGGAACCTAATCGCCCGCGAAATGCACGACACCCTGGCACACCACTTGTCTTTGGTTTCTTTGCAGGCGGGGGCCCTGGAAGTGACGTCCACCGACCCAGAGGTTCCTGAGCGGGCGCAGAACTTGCGCGAATCCGCCCACCAGGCGCTGGATGAACTCAGAAGCATCATTTACTCCTTACGGGAAGGGGATGCCGGGGACCGCATCGCCGCTGTTTCAACCTTTGGGGCAGTGGAACAGTTAGTGGAACAAACCAGGGCTGCGGGCGTTCCGGTGGTAGCTGACGTTCAGGTCGCCGACCAAGCGCCGCCCCCTGCCCTGGCGCGCGGCACTTTCCGGATCTTGCAGGAATCCATCACCAACGCTTTGCGGCACGGGCAGGGCGGTGGCCCAGTGGAGGTTCGCCTTCAGGCCGCGGTGGGGGCGGGTGTGGAGCTTTCCGTGATCAACCCACTAGCATCCGAACGTTTCGCGCCGCCGCCCACAACAAAACCCGGCAGCGGCGGCAGTTCGGCGGTTTCCCCAGTTCCCAGCCCTGCTGGCAGCGGCACTGGGACGGTTGGCATGGCGGAGCGGGCCGCGGCCTTGGGTGGCAGCCTAACCAGCGGGCAGGTGGGTGAGCGGTGGGTGGTCGCCGCTTTCCTGCCCTGGGTGGGTGCCGAAACGGGCAACTGAGCCTTCGCGTTGTTCTTCTTCCGCCCGCATGTCGGTGGTTTGCTGTAAAAATGGAAGGGTGAAGAACCCCAAAGACTTACCTGCGGATGTGTCCCAGCCAATTCGGGTTGTCGTCATTGATGATGACGCGTTGGTGCGGACTCTGCTGGGACGCATTTTGACTGCGAAGGGTCTGCATGTGGTTGGCGAAGGCGAATCGGGGGCCAGCGCCCCCCACTTGGTGACAAAAACCAAGCCTGACGTGGTCCTAATGGATTTACGGATGGAGGGGGTTGACGGGATTGAAGCGACCCGGCGGGTGCGGCGCTTGCCAGACGCGCCTGGGGTGGTGGCCTTGACTTCTTTTGACACGGAGGAAGCAATCCTCAGTGCTGTGGAAGCAGGGGTTGCGGGTTTCTTGGCGAAGGATGCTTCACCGGAAGAGATTGTGGGGGCCATCCAGGGCGTTGCTTCTGGTGAGGGCGCCCTGTCGCCCCGCGCCGCCCGCGTGGTTTTGCAGCAATTCCATGCCGACGGGCCCCAGCATGACGGTCTGGTCAACGCGCGTAAACGCGGGCTGCTCACTGAGCGGGAGAAAGAGGCTGCGGACTTAGTCAGTAAGGGCTTGTCAAACAGTCAGATAGCGGAAACCATGATGGTGGGGGAAGCAACCGTGAAAACGCATTTGGCGGCGGCAATGCGCAAGTTGGGCGTGGGGAACCGGGTTCAACTGGCAGTGGCCGTCGCGGCAGGCGACTAGGCGCACGGAAGCTGGCCCGAAGGGGAAAAGGAACCAACATGAGCGACGGGGCAGCGGGCTTTGCCCGAAAAACGGTGGGCGAACTACAGGCTAAAACTAAGGCTGGTTGGGGGCGTGCAGTTACGGGTGCCAGCCGCAAGGTTCCGGGCGCTAAAACTGTGCGTCGCCCGGCGGCCAAAGCTTGGGGGGACCGCAGATCCCCAGCATTTGACTTGACTTACACGCGGGTTGGCCCGCGCACGTCCGCCCCCGCAGTGGTTATCCCGGGTGGGCCGGGATTGGCGTCCATGCTTCCGTACGCGGGTTTCCGCCGGCGCGCAGCCAAAGATGGTTTGGACATCATCATGATCGACCACCGGGGGGTGGGTGCTTCACGCAAGGATCTGGCTGGTGCAGACCTGCCGCACTCTGCAATGTGGGTTGACTACGTGGTGCAGGACATTGCGGCAGTGCTGGACGCTGAGGGGGTGGAGGCAGCCTATTTCGCGGGTTCCTCCTACGGCAGCTACTTGGCCTCACGCTTCGCGGCCGCACACCCGCAGCGGGTGCGGGGCTTGCTTCTGGACTCAACCCTGCACAGCCCGCAAGACGTGGACATTGAGCGTGACGCGATCCGGCAGACGTTCCTAGCGGAAGATGAGCGGGTCGCCGCCGGCGTGCAACAGCTAATCGCCCAAGGTGATAATGAGCGCGTACTAATGGACGTGCTGCGCGCCGCCCATGAGCTGGTTGGCCCGGAACTGGTGCAGCGTCTTGTCACGCGCCGCACCCACGGCCAAGCCGACTTAGCTTGGCAGGCGATAGCGTCCTACGTGAAGCGGGACCCGTCCCTAGTTGGTGTCCCCGGCTTCTACGAGTTCGCTAACGCGGGGGCCATCGGGTTCAGGGAACTGAATTATGGGGCTACCACCGATGGGGGCCCGTTGGATCCGGTGCTGAGCTACGCGCCGCTAGCTGACCAGTTCCCGGGGTACGAGGGCGAACCCACCGACCTGGTAGGCGCCCTTTCCGATTTCACGTTCCCCGTTCTGCTGCTTGTGGGGGACCGGGACTTGCGCACGCCTGCCGCTATCGCTCAGCGCGCTGCGGACCTGCTGCCCAATGCGACGGTCGTGCACCTGGAAAACGGGCACGGCGCACTGGAAACCCACTCCAAAGTCTTCGAAAAGGCGCTGAAGCTGCTGGTGACCGGTCAGTTAGACCGGTCACCAGAACTGCAGGATGATCAGCATCAGTTTCCGCTACGCGGGTTCGGCGCACCCTTCATCAAGTACGTGCAAGCCCTGGACCGCGTGCAGGCAGCCACCCTCGGCTGAATCGCGGGCGCCCGCGACTTCACGCGGGGTTTGGTTCAGAGTTTGACGTCGTGGACGGCTTCTAGTGCTTCAGCGTCCTCTTCCGTCATCCCTTTAATGGGGCCACCATCCCACACCATGTCTTCACCTAGGGCCTCCAGGACAGCCTGGTGTTTGCCGCGGCTAAGCTTCGCCCCATGCACCAGCGTGGCGGGGGCCCACATCATGGCGAACGAGTCGTGCCATCCTTTGCCAACGTCCTTCCCCTTCAGGACGTGCTGCAACTTTTCGGGGACCTCCTTCAAATGGGGGGTGATGGAGTTAGCCATGACAGCAGCCTTGATCATCACCTCTTCACCTTCGGGTGCCATGTGAACGTCCTGGTTCTTCCCCTGGATCGCTTCCGACAGTCCGTCCGCTTCCAGCAGTAGCACGCCGTTAGTGCTGCGGGGGTTGCATTCAATGGCCATCAGCTCGCCCTCGTGATCCACCCAGTCAAAAGACAACTGACCCGTGTAGGTCGGGTCCAACTGGTCCACTATTTTCTGCACGTTCTCTAGCGGCTTCGTGGAATCGTCACTGCGGAACGATATTCCCGTGGAGTGAGCCCACTGGTCGGGGGCCCGGTAGGTGGCGATGGACGTGACCTTCCCATCCACAATGGTGGCGTAAGAACAAACCATGGGACCATCCGTGAAGGGCTGCACGATCCACGGCTGCTCTGGCGTGGGGTGGACGTCCTCCACTTTCAACTGTCCGGCTAGAGGGCCCGTGTTGGTCAGCAGTGCGACGCCACCGCGGGAGAATGCGGCGCGCGCGAAATACTGGGGAAACTTTCCAATTGCCTGACGTAGGCTCTCATCGTCCGTGGCGACAAGTGTTTCGGGGATGGGAACGCCGGCTTCTTCGCATAGTTTCTGGTAGCTCACCTTGTCGTGCAGGATCGCGAGCTTGTCGAAGGGACCCGTGTAAACGTCCACGCCTTCCACCAGGTCGCCCCGGCGGGCGGCCAAATAGAAGGCCTCCTCAAACGTGGGGATAATCAGATCAATCTGGTTGTCCGTCACGTAGGTGTTGATGTCCGCAATGAACTGGTCGGTGTCAAACGTGGGGGAAGCGTAAGCAGTATGCCCAGCCGCATATTTGGAGTGGCTGCCCATCGCACCCGAATAAGTGTCCCCTGCAAAAACGGTGTGACCCGTAGAACCGAGCTTACGAACCAAATCAAGTGCGAA
>CAYFVT010000069.1:0-6967 GCA_964346705.1 uncultured Actinomyces sp.
ACGCCATGATCAGAGACGGAAGCCTCTACCAACAACCAGAAACCGTCCCCGCCGCTTGACAAACAACATAGGGGCACCCCCCGCGAGTAAACCGCGCGCAGCCGCCAAGCTCCCGAAGGAATCACCGCAGAGGCACTGCCGGTATCCCACATTTCTGCCGGTATCCCGTATCCCACAAAGAACAGGAACGATGACCCGCCACATACAGGAACGATGACGCGCAACACCACACCCCAAAAAAGGGAAGAATGACGCGCCACATACCGCACCAAACCAACAAAAAAGCGGGACACCGCTCAAGGAACGATGTCCCGCTACTTCACACTGCGGAGACGGAGGGATTTGAACCCTCGAGGGGCGTGAGCCCCTACTTCCTTAGCAGGGAAGCGCACTCGACCTGGCTATGCGACGTCTCCACCCGGACGGCTCCTAGGCCACCGGATACGGCCATGCTACTGGTAGCGTGACCACTATCGCCAATTCTAGGCACTAGCAGGGAGGGCAGGCAATGGCTGAACCCCAGGAAACCGCGGAGATACAAGTCACCGTCGGCGCCCGCGTTGCCCCCACCCAAGTGCTGCCGGCACCCACACAGTCCGCCACGGCAATGGGCTCCCAAGGTTGGGTTGTGGCCCGCTGGGTTGTCGCCAGCGTGCTGGCGATTCTGGGTGCCCTCGCCGTCCCCCTATCCCTAGCGCAGCACTGGGTGCAGCAGGACATTTTGGACCGCGCCAACTTCGTGGCTAAGTACGGGCCCCTTGCGGGCGAGCCCGCCTTCCAGGAGCTGCTGACCGCTCAGACCACCGCGAATTTGAGTTTGCTGATCGAGCAGAACCTACCCACCGAACAAGTCGGCAACCTTCTGGATGGTTTGGGTGGGGTGTTGGACGAGGTCGGGGGCGCCCTCGATTTTCTTCCCACCAACCCTTTGGAGTTCCTGAAGGACACGGGCATCGAAACCTTGCCCGATCAGGCTTTAGGCGCGGTCGATGACACGATTTACCAGGCGGCCGCGGACTTTTACGCGTCCGAAGACTTCCCGCCCCTGTGGGCGGCGGCGCTGAATCAGATCCACCAACAACTGGTTGGGACCCTGGATGGCACGCGGGAAGCACCGCTTAATGAGGAGGGGGAGGCCGAACTGACCCTTGACCTCGGCCCCCTAGTAAACGACTTCAAACAGGTGCTGCAAGACCAGGGGCAATGGTGGGCGGGACTGATCCCAACGGTGGAGGGCGCCGTCCCCGTGATCGGCATCAGCGACTTGGGGCAGTTACAAATGCTCTACCAAGTGCTGGCATCCAACCCCATTTACTTGCAAGCGATGGCCGCTCTTCTACTTTTGGCGGCACTGGCCATTGCACCTAAACGATGGTTGATGGCGTCCGCGGCGGCACTGCTGACAGCGGCGACCTCTGCAGTACTGATCTACGCTCTACCAGCGTTCGGTTCAAAACACTTTCAGGCGCTGACGGACATGAATGCCCAGGCTGTTGAACGCAAGGTTTGGGAGATAACTACGGGGCCGCTAACCCAGTTGGCGTCCGCGTGGGTGATGGGCTCACTGGTGGTCGCCATCGTGGCGGCCGGGGTGGCGCTGGCACTTTCTTTGCATCGGTCAAAACGCGCGCGGTGAGCCACCCAAAACGGCTACGTCCCTACTGTTGCCCTTGGCAACACCATTTCGGGGCCGTGGACGCTGCGCTGATCTAGCCGTGTGGGGGGAATGTGAGTGGGTAGGAGCTCATGCGCGGCGGGTGGAGCTCATCGGTACACGCTGGGACGCGTCCCTGAGCGTACGCACGGCCTCCAAGACACTCCCATGAGCTACAAGGCACTCGCATTCCCGACCGGACGGGCAACAAAAAGCCCGCCACTCCCAGGAATGGCGGGCGTCGTGGCGGAGAGCAAGGGATTCGAACCCTTGGTGCCATTGCTGACACAATGGTTTTCAAGACCATCACCTTCGGCCACTCGGTCAGCTCTCCCACGGTGCCGCGGCTTGAACCGTAGCCGTCAAAGTGTAACCGTTTTAGGGCAATAAAAGGAAACGGATCAGTATGAGGCTAACGAAAGTTCTTACATTTCAGGCAGGCACCCAGTCGGGTAGCGCCCCCGAGGGCACTGTGCAGACGGTTGCCGACTGGGTTGGCGGGGCGCCCATGGCACTGATCTTTGTTTTGGTTGCCATGATGATCGCCGGGTTCGCGTTCATTGCCTGGCGCGTCCGCCAGGGCGTGGACGATGAGGACTAAGTGGGGACTAGGCAGAAAGGGCGCTGGCTAGGGCGCGGTTAGTAGCGTTCCAGGAGGGCTTCCAGGACGGCGGCGGCTCCGTCGTGGTCAACGGGCCCCGTGGAGGCATCGGCCGCTTCCAGTGCCACCGGAACGGCGCCACCCATTGCGACCCCGTGCGCGGCCCACTGCAGCATCTCCACGTCGTTAGCCCCATCCCCCATGGCAACCGTCCCCTGCGGGCTGGCCCCCAAAGCCGTCGCCAACTCCTGCAAAGCACTGGCTTTCGTGGTGCCCGCGGCCATGATGTCCGCCCACGACGTCCACCCCACCGCGTACTCAAAGTCCGTCAGATCCAGTTCGGCGAGGGCGGCCTCGAAATCGTTTCGGGACATCCACTCCGCCCGGGCGATCAGTTTGGTGGTGTTGAGGGCGAACAGCTCCTCCAGCGGGACTTCTTTTTGTTGGGTGAGTAGCTCGCCCTCGGCAAACGGGTGAGACACCAGCATTCCCCCGTCGCGATCATCGGCCCCGAACACCACGCCGGGCAGTGCCTGCATAATCGTCTCCGCGGCGCGGCCAGGTTGGAAGAGGCGCTCCTGCAGGCGCTCCACGACGTGCGCCCCGTTGCCCGCGTTATGCCAGCGCAGAGTCTGGGCGCCGTTGGAGGACACGCTCAAACCGTTCTTGATCTGCAGTTCGTCAAACACCGGGCGGGTGCCACCCATGCCGCGACCGGTCGCTATAACCACGTTGATACCGGCCTCGATCGCTTCCGACACCGTGCGCCGAACCCGCGGCGAAGCACCATCGGCCCGCAGCAGAGTGCCATCCACGTCGAGGGCGACCAGGACCTCCTCCGGCCGCCCGGGCAGAGAACTCGGCAGCGCCTCCCGCGCCTGCTCCACCTGCTGTGGGTAGGGGGTAACCGGCCCCTCCTGCGGTGGGGGGACTAGAAGAGCATGGCTCATTTGACCTTCTGGCCCTCTGGGCTCATGACCTCCATGCCTCCCAGGTAGGGGCGCAGGGCCTTCGGGATGTACACCGATCCGTCGGGCTGCTGATGGTTTTCCAGCAGCGCCACAATCCACCGCGTGGTGGCCAGGGTCCCGTTCAGGGTGGCAGCAATTTCGGTTTTGCCTTCCCCCGACCTTTCGCGGACCCGCAGGCGGCGGGCCTGGAAGGTGGAGCAGTCAGAAGTCGAAGTGACCTCCATGTACCTCTCCTGCGTTGGCAGCCACGCTTCGCAGTCAAACTTACGCGCGGCGGATGCCCCCAGGTCGCCGGTGGCGGTGTCTATCACCCGGTAGGGCAGCTCCACTTTCTCCAGCATTTCTTCTTCCCACGCCAGCAGGCGCAGGTGCTCTTCCTGGGCCTCTTCAGGCTTGCAGTAGGAGAACATTTCGACCTTGTTGAACTGGTGCACACGGATGATGCCGCGGGTGTCCCGCCCGGCTGCGCCCGCCTCCCGCCGGTAGCACGTTGACCACCCGGCGTAGCGGATGGGCCCGTCGGACAGGTCCAGGATTTCATCGGAGTGGTAGCCGGCGAGCGCAACCTCACTGGTTCCCACCAGGTAAAGGTCGTCCGTGGGCAGGTAGTAGATCTCATCCGAATGGTCACCCAGGAACCCGGTTCCCTGCATGACTTCTGGTTTCACCAGGGTGGGGGTGATCTGCAGGATGAAGCCCGCATCCACCGCCTGGTCGACAGCCATGGACAGCAGCGCCAACTCCAGCCGGGCGCCGATGCCCGTCAGGTAGTAGAAGCGGGAGCCGGAAACTTTCGCTCCCCGCTGCATGTCGATAGCGTTCAGGCCCTCAGCCAGTTCCAGGTGGTCTTTGGGGGTGAAACCTTCGGCCTGGAAATCCCGAATCTGCCCCTCATGACGCAACACCACGTAGTCGTCCGCCATCCCGACGGGCGCCGCTTCGTCAACCACGTTGGACAGTTGCAGGTTCAGTTCCGCGGCCTGGGCCTGCAGAGCATCCGCCTGGGCTTCGGCTTCTTTCACTTGGCCGGCCAGTTCCTTGGCTTCGGCTAGCACCGCCTGGCGGTCTTCCGGGGATGCCTTCCCAATCTGGCGGGACAACTGGTTTTGCTCCGCCCTCAGGGTTTCAAACTTCTGCAGGGCATCCCGCCTTTCCTGGTCAAGTTCCACCAGGCGGTCCACTATTTCAGGGTCTTCACCCCGCGCGGTTTGCGAGGCGCGAACAACGTCCGGGTTTTCACGGAGGAAACGCATGTCAATCATGCCCCAATCGTAGCGCCTGCCTGGCCGGCCGCCGCAAACTACGCGTCAACTAAACTCGGGCGCTACGCTCAGGGTATGTATGACACGTTGTGGACCGTTGTTTCCCTAGCCATCATCGTCATCGCAGCCGGGGTCGCCTGGGCCGGCGTCACTGTCGCTTCTAAGAGGGCGAAAGCCTCCGGCGGTTTCAGGCCCCAGTCGTGGCGGCAGGTTCGCCGGGCCGCGCAAAACCCCGCGACCTCACCCGGATCCTCCGTGAAACCGGGGCGCGTTTGGGTGGTGGTGAACCCCTCCAAAATGCCGGACGTGAACGCGTTCAAACAGGAAGTGGACACGCGCGTCCTAGAGAAAACAGGCTTGCCCGCCGTGTGGGTAGAAACCACCATTGAAGACCCGGGAACAGGACAGGCGGTGACGGCGCTGCGCTCTAAACCGTCCGTGGTGATCGCAGCCGGCGGGGATGGAACCCTGCGTGCGGTGGCAGCGGCCATGGCTCAGTCTGGTGTTCCCATGGGTGTGCTGCCTGTTGGGACGGGGAACCTGCTGGCACGCAACCTGGGGTTGCCGCTGGGCGCGGATGAGGCGTTAGAGGTCGCCCTCACCCCCGTCGGCCGCACCATGGACTTGGCGTGGCTGCGCATGGAACGTGTTGCGGAGCGCAGCGACACCCCAACCGAGGGCGCTCTGCTGCGCCAGGCCGGCGCCCAAGACCTGCAGTACACCAGTAAGGGGGCGGTAGCACCGCAAGAGGACGAGTACGCCTACCTGGTGATTGCCGGCGTCGGTTTCGACGGTGAAGCCATGGCAGCCACCAAACCGGAACTGAAACAGCGGATGGGTTGGTCCGCCTACTTCGTCACCGCCCTGAAATCCCTATGGATTGAACGCATGCGGGCCACCGTAACCATTTACCACGGTGCGGAAGAAGATCCCTTCAACAAGCCCTACCGCAGTAAAGGCAGGATCCCGCAGCAGGTGGAAGAGGCCGTCCGCAGCTCCACAACCCTGGGCGCCCCCGGCGGCGTTTCGGACGTGGTTGGTAGGGGCAGCACTTACGACATGACCGCCGTCGAAGCGCGGACCATCTTGTTCGCCAACTGCGGGGAACTGCCCTTCGCCCTGCTGGCCCCGGACGCCACGCTGGATGATGGCGAGCTGGATCTGATCGCAATTGACACCCGCGGCGGCCTGTTCGGGTGGGCGTTCCTGTCCTTCAAGGTCTTTGGGCACACGGTTGGTTTGCGGGCCATCAACGCGAAGAATGACCCGGCAAAAATCCAGTTCCGCCAGACCCCCATGGCGCGGGTCGACATTTCCCGCCCCTACCCGGTGCAGATCGATGGGGACTTCGTGGGTTCCGCCCGCACGGTGATGGCGCGGGTGGATCACGGTGCCCTCTGGGTGCGGGTCCCAGTCGGGTCCTCACCGTCCGCGGTGCCCGAATCCGCCCGCTAGGCTCGGCTGCCCAGCACGTCAGCCACCCAGGTGCGGGCTTCCGTGAACGCTTCATCCTGGGTCCCCTCCCGGACATCCGTGCGTTGCCCGTCAACCCGGGGGTAGGAACCTAGGAACAGCACTTGCGGGCAGGTACGGTGCAAGCCGGCTAGGGCTTCCTGCACGCGTGCCTCCTCAGCGTGACCGGCAATGTCGATTGAGAATGAGTAGCGCCCAAGCCCGTCCCCCGACGGGCGGGATTCAATGCGGGACAGGTTGACGCCGCGGACACTGAACTGTTCCAACATCATTAGCAGTGATCCGGCCTCGTCGGCTGGTAGTTGCACGGAAATAGTTGTCTTGTCGGCTCCCGTTGCTGGCGGCAGTCCCCCCGGGTTCGCGGCCATAATGAACCGGGTGACAGCCGACGGGTTGTCAGCAACCCCTTCAGCTAGGGGGACCAGGCCGTACCGTTCCACGGACGTGGCGTTACAGAAGGCAGCGTCGAAAGGTAGTTCCTCATCCGAGTCGGCTAGTTCCCCAAGCAGTTTTGCGGCTGCCGCGGTGGAGGTTGTGGGCACGTGGGTCGCATCCGTCAGCGTGTCTGCCGCCCAATTGCGGGTTTGCGCCCAAGCGTGCGGGTGGGTGCCGACACGGCGGACGTCCTCAAGTTTCGTTCCGGGCAGTGCGGCCAACGTGAAACCTATAGGCACCAGCATTTCAGACACAATGTGCAGTCCGTTACCGCGGGAGAGGGCGTCAATGGTGGCGTTGACCCCGCCCTCAATCGAATTCTCAATGGGCACCACCGCGCGGTCCGCTTCCCCACGGCGCACCAGCTCCAAAGCCTGACCGGGTGAGGACACGGGCAGCAGCTCCGCCCCCGCCGGCGCCACCTGCCACAATGCCTGCTCCGTGAACGTGCCGAACGGCCCCAGGAACGCGATTTTCATCTTCTCCCCCTTGGGGGCGGGACCGGGCAGGTTGGTGGGTGCGGGCATGACGCTTCCTCTCAATGTGGTTACCTGCAGCCAAGCGTAGCCGC
>CAYFVT010000070.1:0-4257 GCA_964346705.1 uncultured Actinomyces sp.
CCGCCACCCCCAGCGGGTAGGCATGAACGCGAAACCCCCACCAGAAACCTAAACCACCAACAACAACCAACAGCCACAGGCCGTTGCCGGCTGTTACAGGTTGTTGCAGGTTGTTGCAGGCTGCCCAGGTTGTTACTGCACTTAGGCGCCCGGACCCCACGGGAGTAAACACTCCAAGGAAACCCAGGCGCCCTCACGCTGCCAAAACACTTTCGAGTCTCCGGCTGGTGCCAGGTAGTTGGGCCGAGGTTTGGGTGCGGGTAAGCTCTGGGTCAGTAGGATGCAGATGACAGTGCGCCAATGTGCGCAACGACGGAAGGGTGGAAATCATGCCTACAGGCAGAATCAAGTTCTTTGACCCAGAACGTCAATTCGGTTTCATCACCGGGGATGACGGGCAACGCGTCTATTTGCACGCGTCCATGCTGCCCGCAGACCATCCTGCCCCCAAGCCGGGCACCCGCGTTGAATACGGGGTGGCTGAGGGGCGCCGGGGCCCCCAGGCTATTTCGGTGACCATTCTCCAGGCGCCTCCCTCAGTGGTGCGGGCGCAGCGGCGCAAACCGCAGGACATGGTTCCCGTCGTTGAAGACTTGATCAAACTATTAGATAAAACTTCGGACTCGCTGCGGCGGGGCCGGTACCCGGACAATTCGAAACAGATAGCGAAAGTGTTGCGGGTCGTAGCGGAGGACTTTGGTGCCTGAAGAAAAACCAGCAGAAAACTCAGCAGAGAAACCAGCGGAGCAACCTGCGGAAAAGCCAGCCCAGAGAACGGCCCAGAAGCCAGCAGGGAAAACAGCGCGGAAGGCTGTGGAGAAGCCGGCGCGGAAACGTTCTTACAGGAAAGATCCTACGGTTATTGATGCTGTAGAGATTGCGGAAGAGGCAGTCAAGACAGTGGCCCGTCCCGACCGGGTGGGCCCGCATTTGGGTGCCAAGATGGTGGATGACCGGGTGGCGGTGCACCAGTTTAAGTCCTTGGATGAGGGCTATCCCGGGTGGGTCTGGGAGGCCACGGTGGCTCGTGCCCCCAGGTCACGCAAAGTGACGATTGACGAAGTGTATTTGGCTCCCGGGGCGGACGCGCTTCTGGCGCCCGACTGGGTGCCGTGGGCGGACCGTTTAGAGCCTAGCGACATTTCCCGTACTGACCTTCTGCCGTATGACGCCCATGACCCACGGTTGCAGGCTGGTTTTGAGCAGGTGGACGAGGACGGGGCTGACGTTCGGCCGGATGAGCACATGGGGCTCGGACGTCCTCGGGTCCTGTCTAAACAGGGGTTGGATGAGGCCGCAACCCGCTGGTATGACTCCCCGCGCGGGCCGGTTCCCGGGTTGAAGCCGAATGAGACGTGCTCGACGTGCGGGTTCCTCATGAAACTACCCGGCTCCATGGGCACGCTGTTCGGTGTTTGCGCTAACGAGTGGGCCCAAGACGATGGCACTGTTGTCAGCTTGGACCACGGGTGCGGGGCGCACTCTGAAACGGACCAGCCGAAACGGGAGCCCGTGTGGCCGGCGATCCCCTCCCGCGTGGATGACTATGAGGTTGAATACTTCTCCGTTGAAGCAACCGAAGACTGATCCTAGCGGACTGTGATTTCTCCCCCAGTTTTGCGCTAAAAAGGGGTGCAGGATGGTTGGGAAGTGATTTTGGGGTTGAGTAATTATATCAGGTCCCAGACAGGTGCCCACCATTCAGGCAGCGTTCGAACATCTGCTGGTGCGGGCCCACACTGTGACGAGTGAACACTAAAACATCACAGACCGCCGCTGGCGGAAATAAAACTCCGACATCCCAAGGCTTCCTCGACAGGTTCTTCAACCTAACCGGTCGGGGATCATCTGTTTCTCAGGAAGTTCGCGGAGGTCTGGTGACCTTCATCACCATGGCCTACATTCTGATACTTAACCCGGCGATCCTCTCCGCCAACACGGAAGGCACGGGCATCACCCTGGCGGGTATTGCTGCTGGCACCGCCCTGATAGCCGGCATCCTCACCATTCTGATGGGCGTGCTAGCTAACTTCCCCATGGCGATGGCGGCCGGAATGGGCTTGAACGCCCTGGTCGCTTTCAGTTTGGGCCTAGGAATGGGCTTGACCTACCAGGAGGCGATGGGCATCGTCTTCTGGGAGGGCGTCCTCATCCTGGTCCTGGTGCTTACAGGTTTCCGGGAGGCCGTGTTCCGCGCCGTCCCGAAACAGTTGCGCAGCGCCATCTCCGTTGGCATCGGCATGTTCATCGCCTTCGTGGGCCTGATCAACGCTGGAATCGTTCGTCCCGGTGGCACTCCCGTCCAGCTTGGGGTTGACGGCTCCCTGGCTGGTTGGCCCGCCCTCGTCTTCATTGTGGGTCTGGCAGCCATCGTCATCCTGTACGTCCGCAAAGTTAAGGGCGCCATCCTGATCGGGATTGCCCTTGCCACTGTCCTGGCTTTGATCGTTCAACTGGTGGCCAAGGTGCCCCCCGTCAGTGAGGATGCGCTTGGGGGGTGGATGTCCACGGTCCCCGAACTACAGGGTTCCCCCGTGCAGGTCCCAGAGTTCAACACCCTGCTGCAAATTGACCTCTTTGGCGCGTTCGGCAAGCTGGGCTGGCTGGCAGTTCTGCTGCTGATTTTCTCGCTGATGCTGGCCGACTTCTTCGACACCATGGGAACCATGGTTGCGGTCGGCTCTGAGGGTGACTTGCTGGATGAGGAAGGGATTCCCTTCAAGTCTCGCGAGATTCTGATTGTTGACTCACTGGGGGCGATTGTTGGTGGCTTGGGCGGCATTTCGTCCAACACTGCTTACGTTGAGTCTTCAGCGGGGGTTGGCGAGGGCGCCCGTACCGGCCTGTCCTCTGTTGTCACCGGTGGCTTGTTCCTGTTGGCCGTTTTCTTTGCCCCGCTGGCAGCCCTGGTCCCAGCGGAAGCCGCATCCACCGCCCTGGTGTTTGTGGGTTTCCTGATGATGACGCAGGTGACGGAAATTGATTGGACGGACCCGGACTTCGGGATTCCAGCGTTCCTCACCATTGCCCTGATGCCGTTCGCCTACTCCATTACGGCAGGTATCGGTGCTGGCTTCGTCTTCTACACGGTGATCCAGGTCGCGCGTGGTCGAGCTAAGAATATTCACCCGCTAATGTGGGCTGTGGCAGTAATGTTCATTGTCTACTTCGCTCTGGGGCCAATCCAAACTCTGCTCCTGGGGTGACTATCTAACCTAGGGGGTCTCCACCTTTCGTGGCCAAAACGTTCCAGTCTTTCGAACAGTACAACTACAAGTTGTGGTTCACGGGCAACATTTTCGCAGCGTCCGGGCAGTGGATGCAGCGGATAGCCCAAGACTGGCTGGTACTAACGGTTCTCACGAGCGGTGGAGGCTTCCAGGTAGGAATTGTTACCGCCCTGCAGTTCCTGCCGATCCTCATGTTTTCCCCCTGGGCGGGGCTGGCAGCCGACCGGTTTGACCGGCGAAGACTGCTGCAACTAGCGCAACTGTCCATCGGTGCGCTGGGGCTGGGACTGGGGATACTGGTCCTAACTGACGTCATCCAACTGTGGATGGTCTACATTTTCGCGTTCATTGGGGGCACTGTCTCCGCGTTCGACAACCCGGTGCGGAACGCTTTCGTTTCCGAACTTGTCCCAGGCTGGCTGCTACCAAACGCGATTGCCCTCAACTCCACGGCGTTCAACTCCGCCCGTCTTATCGGGCCCGCCCTTTCCGGCCTGATCATCGACTGGGTGGGCATGGGGTGGGTCTTCATTGTCAACGCGGGCCTGTTCGCGGTCCCGGTCTTCACTTTGGCGTTGATGCGAACCGGTGAGCTACAACAGGTTGAAAGAGCCCCCCGCAGCAAAGGGCAGATTCGGGAGGGGCTCCGGTACGTCAAGGGACGCAAAGACCTGATATTGCTGCTGATCATTGTGGGCATGGTGTCCACCTTTGGTCTGAACTTCCAAATCACGTCCGCCATGATGGCAACCGACGTGTTCAAACTACCCGCGGGCGGCTTCGGTCTGATGAGCACTGCCCTAGCGGTTGGCGCTATCGCTGGGTCGCTAGTGGTGGCAAGACGCAACAACCCGCGACTGCGGCTGATCGTGGCTGCAGCGCTCTTCTTCGGCACCGGTTTAGGTTTGCTGGCACTTTCGCCCTCGTACCTGTGGTTCCTGATTATTGCCGTGCCGACGGGCGCGCTTTCCATGACGTTCATTTCCTCAGCGAACGCTGCCGTCCAAATTTCGACTGCCCCCAAACT
>CAYFVT010000070.1:4357-6965 GCA_964346705.1 uncultured Actinomyces sp.
CCAACCGTGATGAGGCCAAAGACGATGAAGACTGGGATCCAGGTGTGGAAGAACTAACCAGTCTGGGGCAGGATGACATCACGTTCGGCGACCAAGAGCAGGAACGGAAACTGCTACAGGCTGAATCCGACATGCTGTTTGACCAGAAAGAGGACTAAAACCGTCCTATTCGACGCGCTCAGCCATCCAGTCCAGGCTGGCTAGCAGGCCCTCAATGTCCGCGTGGTCGATATTAGGGAAAGAGGGTATCCGCAGCTGGTTGCGCCCAACACCCCGGTAGCCGTCAATATCCAAAATACCCACCTCACGCAAAGCACCCGCAATGCGCGCTGCGGGAAGCCGCCGGTCCAACTCCACTGTGGTCACGGTGGGGGAACGCCACAAGGGGTCCTGCACAAACAGGGACGCGTAGGGACGTGTTTGCGCCCAATCCTGAACTAGGGCGGCACCCCCTGCTGCTTTCGCGCTGGTCGTCGTGAGGCCCCCTTGGCTGAGCATCCAACGAATCTGCTCATCCAACAAAATCAGAGTGGAAATTGAGGGCGTGTTCACCGTCTGATTCCGCCGGGACTGCTTCACAGCGGCCGCCAAATTAAGGAAGCTAGGCATGTAACGGTCGGGCTGGCTTGCGAGCTCTTCAGCGCGGGCAACAGCAGCGGGAGACATGATGGCAACCCAGAGCCCGCCCTCAGCCCCAAACACCTTCTGCGGAGAAAAATAGTAAACGTCCGTAACCTGCCAGTCGACAGGTCCCGCCCCCGCAATGGAAGTGGCATCCACAACCGTCAGAGCCCCCGGGGCGCCACGGTAAAGAGGCGACACAACGCCGGTTGACGTCTCATTTTGCGGGTAAGCGTACACGTCAGCAGTAGCTGCGTTCTGCCCGATTGTGACCAGGGTCCCCGGGGCGCCCTCGACAATATCCGCGCTCAGCCAAGGGGTACTTGCGACGTCGGCGGCGAACTTGCCCCCAAACTCACCGAAAACGGCGAGCCGTGCACTTTCACTGATCAGCGAGGTCGTTGCCGCCGCCCAAAACGCTGTCGCCCCACCCTGACCCAAAACGACCTCATAATCGGAGGGCACCGCAAGCAGGTCGCGCAACCCATCCTGAATTGATCGCACGCGCAGCCTCACGGGAGGTTTGCGATGCGAGGTTCCCAGTTCCGTTGCCGCACACAAGGCAGCAACCTGTTCTTGGCGGATCCGTGATGGTCCCGCGCCAAACCTGCCATCGGCGGGCAGCAAATCAGCGGGAGGTAAAGGCAGTGCAGTCATGCGCTCACAGTACCAACCCCAATTAGCAACTGGGCCAATGACTGAGCCAACGACTGCCCCAAGGAAAGGACCGTCAAATGCGATAGGGCATTGGGGAGGCGGTATTGTTGGGGGCGGGCAGGGGTGACCATGGCAGCCGACGGATTAATTGATACGACCGAAATGTATTTGAAGACCATCTTTGAGTTAGAAGAAGATGGGATAACGCCCTTGCGCGCCAGAATCGTGGAGAGGCTGGGCCACTCGGGTCCCACGGTGTCCCAAACAATTTCGCGTATGGAACGTGACGACCTGGTGGTCGTCCGCAAGGACCGGCGTCTGCAACTGACGGATAAAGGCAGCGGCCTGGCACTGGAAGTTATTCGGAAGCATCGGCTGGCTGAACGCCTGCTAGTGGACGTTATTGGGTTGGAATGGTGGCGGGCTCACGAGGAAGCATGCCGCTGGGAGCACGTCATGTCGGCAGCTGTCGAAGGCAGGCTAGTTGAGCTGCTAGATGGACCGCGCAAAGACCCCTACGGGAACCTGATCCCCACTTCCGTGGGAAGGGCGGGCGAGGGCGACGGTGAGGGAGAAGTGAGCCTAGCCGTCCTCTTACAGCAAGCCCAAGACCGTGAACCCCAGCGGGCCGTAGTCGCACGCATAGGTGAGCCAGTCCAGTCCGAAATTGAGCTGCTACGCGACTTGGATGATCTTGGGATCCGCCCGGGCGCCCAAGTAGCTGTGACCGCCTATGAGGACGCCGCAGAACTGCGAACCAGCGACCAACGTACAGGCGGGAACGGTCAGGGAACCATTCGGCTGGCACCCCCATTCACCAACCACCTCTTCTTAAAGGCGTAACACCAAGGGGCAGGCCCGATTCTTTCGGACTGTGGGATTAAGCGCCTGTGGTCCACAACGCGCATGCTTGTGCTGACAATTCGGCTGGCTTGAGCTAGCGTTTCTGTTGGTTGCGCTCACCCGGGTGCGGCCAGCACCTAGGAAGCCTAGTCCGCGTCGCCTCAGGTGTTGTAAGAAAAGACGCGGAGCGGGGGACCCAACTCTGGCTCAACAGCCTTGGGGTGAAGCCCTTTGCAAAGGGCGGGACGCTCCTGTCCCAACCCGACAGCTTACTTCGCAGGCTTAGACAGGAGAGTTGTACTGTGACAGTTATTCACCAGGCGCCGCGCCACCGCGCCAATGCGAAGCCAATTACTCCGTTGAGCGATTTCGCGGCCACGTTCCAATCTTCAGCAGTGGGGAAGCGTTCCGTCTCCGCTGCTTCCGCTACCGGCCTAGTTTTGACGGCCGCTGTCAGCGTGACCGCAGCGTCTGCGGACACTGTTCC
>CAYFVT010000071.1:0-6863 GCA_964346705.1 uncultured Actinomyces sp.
AGGCCTCTCTCTGGTCGGGGCTCGGTCCCCGCCTTCGCGCTTCGCGCTCCGGCGTGGTCCGCCCCGCCCCTCGGTTTAGACGCTGCCCCCTCTCGACGCTCGAAGCCTGGCCACAATGTCCGAATCCGATAGATACGGCGCTTGAAAGAAAACGTTCACGGGGTAACAGCCGCTCAACACGAACCAACCAGGCACACCAGGCGGAAGGTCCAGCGGGGAAGGCTCCCCTTCTCCCGGCAGTTCTCCAAGCGCAGCCTTAGCCGCCTCGCGCGTCTTAACTCGACCGGCTATCCGTACGTCCGCCTGTTCGCGCACACTGGACGGAACGGCATCTGTCGTGGCCTTTTGCGTCGCGAGGATAGTCACAAATCCCGCAGACCGCCCA
Organism: uncultured Actinomyces sp.; assembly: GCA_964346705.1. Taxonomy (GTDB): domain Bacteria; phylum Actinomycetota; class Actinomycetes; order Actinomycetales; family Actinomycetaceae; genus Scrofimicrobium. The sequence continues at coordinate 386 of CAYFVT010000071.1, forward strand.
AGCTTCACGAGGGACCGGACAGCCGCCGCCCCCTTCTCCATTAGCTCCTTCTCGTCCTTAGGTAGCCCCGAGGTCTCGAAAAGCGCCTGACACTCGTCGATCAGAACGACGTGGCACGGCCCCCGAGTTCCCCGGGCGTTATCCCACCAGTTGCGAGTCTGCGACTTCTTTAACCTCGCCGTCATCTCGGCGCGTAACTTATTAACCCCCTCTAAGGCGGCGACTACCCCAGCCACATCGTCGCCCTCGATCACCGTCACCCCGAACGACTCGAAAACGGCGAAGTCCCCGGACGCCTTAAAGTCAACGACTGTTACCGAGGCCCCCTGCTCAATGAGGCCCTGAACCATCAGCCGGAGTAAAACCGTCTTACCGGTTCCCGGCACACCCGTAACAACCACGCCGGCCTTACCCTTCGGCGACAGCCAGAGCGGAGACCCATAAAGCGAACCGTCCACCATCTGCCCCAGATAGACAGGGACGTCGCCGTCATCCGCCGCAGGCTCACCCCCGCTCACCTTGAACGGGTCGAGGGCTGGCCAACGGTCCCGAACAAGCCGCAGCACCGCAACGAAGGTCGGGACGGTGAAGACCACCAGCCCCAGCCAGACCAGGAACGGCCACCCCAGCGAAGCGACCAGCCAACCGAGGCCGCCAAACCAGACCACAACGGGAAGGACAAGACGCCAGCGGCGCCGAAGCTGGGCTTCGACAAAATCCCCAAAGCTCATTGGTCGCCGTCCTCCTCATCCGGACCGAACGCCCACCGGCCCACCACTGGGAACACCAGCGAAACAAGGACCAGAACCAGACCGCCAAGGAACAACGACAAAGCCCCCGCGGCAACCGAACCCAGCGCGAAAAGCCACCCAGCGACGCCGTCCCGGAACAACGCCCACACAATCAGCGCAGACCCCGCAACACCCAGCACATAGGCAACAACAACCGGCAACCAGCCACCGCCGAAGCGAAGCCCGCGAACAGTCTCGCGCGGGGCCACCCAAACCGGCCAGATCGGCAACAGGGCGCCCACCAGCACCCCAGCCCCAGCAACAGCAACCGGGGAAGCCCCCGATACGACCACACCCGAGACCACAAGCAGCCACGGCAGGGAAAACACGCCCCACCACAGAACCGTTAGCCAGCCGCCGCCGCGAAGCCACGCCCACGCCTGCCGCATCCCACGCTTTACGCCTGCAAAGCCTGACCGTGTGTCCTCCACCCACTCAGCCCAGAACCCATCGAGGCCCAGGGCCTCCCGGAAATCCCGGAAGGCCCGACCCTTCTCCTTCCCCTTAGCCATGGAAGATGTCCAGCTCATCGGCACCGGTCCCAACCGCGAACCTTGCGGGGTCGTCCACGAGGACCTCCACCTTCAGGTCTCGGTAGCCAACGTCGCCCGAGCCGTTGACGGTCCGCTCGCGCACCTTGACGGTCATCACGGTCTGATCCCCCACGCGGACGACCTCCCCCGTGTTGACCCAGTCCGGACTCTCCCGGGTGCCTTGGTTCGCCCAGCGGGTCTTAATGGTCGGGGTGACGCCCGGCTCCAATAAAACCGCGCCCGACGCCGTCAGCGCCTCCATCACGCCCTCAAAATCCGACTCACCAATCACCATTTCTACCTTCCGATCCGCCCCGATCTGATACCTATCGAGGCTGTTTCAATCGCGGCCTATCTGACCGCCACTGCGACCATAACTGCCATGGTGGTTATCTGCAAGCCCAGTTGACAAGCCGATTTAGTCGTCTGATTGGAAGGTATATTTCGTAATATGCCTTCGTATGTTATCGCCTTATATCGTCTCGATATTGCGAAATGATCTTGCGGTTCGTTAGGGTTAGATATGCCAAGAAAACCGACTACCGAAATGCCGGTCATCATCGACACCGCCGACCGTTTCTACAACGACACCGGCGAATGGCCGACCGTCGAACAACTTCAAAAAGCCACCGGCGCGAGCACCGCCCGAGCCAATGAAGCCCTACGCCGAGCAAAACAAATCCGCTCCAAGGACGTTCCGCCCCGCTACTTCGCCGCCCTGTGCTACCTAGGCGAGACCTTCCCCAACCCCGAAGCCGCCATGAAGCGACTCGAAGACCTGGAAAACACCACCAGACCCAGCCGCCTAACCAAGCCCGAGCTCCGCGCCCTCCTCGCACTACAACAGCCCTACACAAAACAGCCCGACAACTTGACCAAGGCACGACTACAAGAACTAACCGCCAAACCCCGAGACATGAAGAACGCCCTAACCTGGCGCCAATCCTTCAACGCCGCAGTAGAAGCACGAGGCCAAAAGATCGACGACCCCCACACCAAGCAGCTCGAATCTATGAACCTCGAACGCAAACAACGAGCCAACGACCCCGGCGCCCCACACCAGCAACGCCGCACCTAGAGTTTTTTCGAGGCCCTACCGCACTAAGCAGGCGGCACAGTTGCCCCACAGTCAGGCCAGCAGCCCACCAAACCCCAACCCGGGACAGTGGCACAGTCTCGCTCGCAACTTTGGCGAAACTAACCCCGACCCCGGACCCTCACCTAGGCCGCCAGAAGGAGCCGCTACGCGGCGCTGAAAAGATACTCGCCAGGGGAAATATCTGACTTGGTTCGTGTCGTACTCTCTCCGGTGATGGTTCTGTGGTTATCTTGACCCATGCCCTCCGCGATCAACACCGACCAATGGGAACAACTCTGGTTGCCCCTGTGGCCGCTAGCCTCTGACAACCTCCGCGACGGCATCTACCGAACATCCAGAGAATCAGCCCTAGGCAAGCGATACATCGAAGCCAACCCCCAGGCAATCTCTAACTTGCTCGTAGTGGACATTGACCACGACGACGCCGCCCTGAGAGCCGTTTGGGACGCCCACGGCATGATCCCTAACGCCGTCGTCGAGAACCCCCACAACGGTCATGCACACGCCATATGGGCACTAGAAGCACCGTTCACCCGCACCGAATACGCCAGGCGCAAGCCCCTAGCCTTCGCAGCAGCCGTCACCGAGGGACTACGCCGCCGCGTGGACGGAGATAAAGGCTACTCAGGCCTGATAACCAAGAACCCCGAACACGAAGCATGGCGCGCGGAATGGTGGACCGACGAGCTTTACAGCCTCGGACAACTAGCCGCAGCGCTCGGCCACCACATGCCACCCCCAGGCTGGACAAAGACCCGGCGCAAGAACCCCGTCGGCCTAGGCCGGAACTGTTCCATCTTCGAAACCGCCAGGCACTGGGCATACCGAGAAGTGCGGAATCACTGGGGAGACCCGGACGGCCTAGGCCTCGCAATCCTCAGCCAAACCCACCTAATCAACGCCGGTTACACCGAGCCGCTCAGGGACTCCGAAGCTCAAGCGATCGCGCGCAGCATCACCCGCTGGATAACCACAAAATCCCGAATGTGGACCGACGGACCCGCCACCTACGAAGCAACCTTCGTAGCGATTCAATCCGCCCGAGGAACCAAGTCCGCCGCAGCCAGACACCAACTATTGAAACAACGACTAACGACCGCTGAGGAGATCCTCTAATGGCCGCCCACATCCAAAAGAAGCGCAAAGTAACCGCCCGCGAAGGCGCTAAACGCATGAACCTATCCGCCCGGACCGTGCAGCGCTACATGGCCCAACCTCGGGCCGACTGGATCGACGAGCAGCGCACACGCCGCCGCCTCATCCTGGAAACCTACGAGCAAAACGACTCGATGACTTGGGAGGACGTGGCCCACCAGTTCGGAATCAAACCCGACACCGCCCGCCAATTAGCCCGGCGGGCACGCAACGAGAGACAAGCAGAAGAAGAAGCCCTAACGCACCCACCGCTCCCCCTAGATGAACTTGCCTCATGAACCGGCTTTATTACGGGGATAACCTCGACGTTCTGCGGACGCTACCCAGCGACTCTGTAGACCTCGTTTACCTAGACCCGCCCTTCAACAGCGCCCGCAACTACAACGTCATATTTGCCAGAGGCGAGCACGCCGACCGCGCAGGCGCTCAGATTCAAGCCTTCGAGGACACCTGGGAATGGACCCCCGTAACCGACGACCAATTCGCTCAGTACATCAACGGCGGCCTACCCGTCAGAGTCGGTGAAGCGCTGCGAGCCTTCTACACGCTCCTAGGTGAGAACGACGCCCTGGCCTACCTGGTCAACATGGCCCCGCGCCTAGTGGAACTCCACCGCATCCTGAACCAGACGGGCTCCCTGTGGCTCCACTGCGACCCCACAATGTCGCATTACCTAAAGGTGCTCCTAGACGCGATCTTCGGCGCCCAGAACTTCGTAAACGACATCACTTGGAAACGAAGCTCAACTCGCTCATCAATCACCCGCATCAATCGGCGCGCCCATGACGTCATCCTCTTCTACGCCAAATCCTCCGCCTACAAGTTCAACCCACAATTCGGCGACCTCGAGGACTCAACCCTAGAGGGATACAAGTACGACGACGGGGACGGGCGAAAGTACTCGCGCGTGCCCCTCCTGGTAAGCGGCCTACGCAACGGCGACACCGGTAAACCCTGGCGAGGAATCGATCCCAACACCAAGGGCAAAGGCGGCATGCACTGGGTAACGACCCGCGACAACCTGGAGCGCTACCAAGAACAAGGAAAGGTCTACTGGCCAAATACTCCCGGCGGCACACCACGGCTTAAGTACTACGCCGACGAATCCCCAGGCAGCCCACTATCTGACGTCTGGACAGACGTCCCCCTGATATCAAGCAACGCCGCTGAATCACTCGGTTACCCGACCCAAAAGCCGTTAGCCCTACTAGAGCGAATCCTTGCCCTTGGAACCGACCCCGGCGACGTCGTCCTAGACCCCTTCGCCGGTTGTGGAACGACCATAGACGCCGCCCAAAAGATGGGCCGCCAGTGGATCGGGATCGACGTTACTTATATCGCCGTTGACCTGATTCTGAAACGCCTTGAGCACTCATACGGTCCTGCCGTGCTCGATGACATCGAGGTAACCGGAATCCCCCGCGACACCGGCGCAGCACAGGCACTTTTCGACGCTAACCCGTTCGACTTTGAACGGTGGGCAGTGTCCCTAGTTGGCGCGCAACCCAACGCTAAACAAGTCGGGGATCGAGGAATAGACGGCGTCGCCCGCTTCCCCCTGGGCGGAGGCAAGCACAACCTCGGCCGCGTCCTAGTCAGCGTCAAAGGCGGCCGCCAACTAAACCCCGCAATGGTCCGAGACCTCGCCGGCACCCTCAACACAGAAAAAGCAGAGCTAGGCGTCCTCATCATTCAGCACCCCCCAACCCGAGGAATGATCGAAGCGGCAAACCGCGCCGGAACCTACACCCACCCCGCTAACGGGCAGAAGCTGCCAAAGGTTCAGATAGTCACCGTCGAAGAACTCCTAGAAGGCAAGCGCCCACACCTGCCCCTGCTGCTCGCGCCCTACATCGAAGCGAAGCGGCAAACCGTTATCCCCGAAGCTACCGGGCTGTTCTAACGTGACCGGCAGACAGGCAGACAGTGCCGGACAAGCGCCGGACAGCACCGACGGGCTGACCATCCCGGAAATCTGCGCACAGCTCAGCATCTCGGAGCGCACCGCCAGGCGCTACCTATCCAACGGGAACCTAACAAAAGTCCCCGGAAGCAAGCCAGTTAGAGCCACCCTAGAATCTGTTGAACACCACCGAAGCCGACAGGCAGATTGCCGGCAGGTGCCGGACAGTGCCGGACAGGTGCCGGACAGCGCCACTAGCCGAGATGACCTAGTCGAAGCCCTACGCCAGCAAGTCGCAGACCTACAACGACGCCTAGACGAGTCCGAAGAAGAACGCCGCCGGATCACCGACCAGAAAGACCGGGCGCTCTGGGCAGCCGTAGAAGCGTCCAGGATGATCGAAGCGCCCACACAACCCAGACCAGAACCCGAGCCTGAGAAACCCGAGCCGGACGAACCGGTTACAGAACCTCCCCCAACACGTAAACAGAAGTTCTGGACGAAGCTCTTCCACCGAAGCGCCCACCGCTAGCAAGTAACGGGTAACGGGTACGCAGCAATAAAGGCATAGCCACCACCTGCCGCCAGCAGCGCCTCAAACATGAAGCCACATAAAAGAGGCCACATAAAAGAAGCCATACCGAACCCGCCACCACGAAAAAGCCGGCAGCCACCAAAAAACCGACCCCAGTACCCAAAACTGAAAACACCCGCTAGCCAACGGAGCCGCCAAGGACGTCCAGGACGGTCTGAACCGCGACCGTCGGACCTTCCTCCAAGTCACGGACAGCTCCCCTGGCCTGCTCTGGCGTACTGACCTCTCGCCGCAACTTGAAGCGGCGCTCGACCGCTGCCCGCTCTTCCGGAACAAGCCCACCAAACAACTCATGCCAAGACCTGTTAGACACGATCCACAACACCCTGTGCCGTGCCAGTCGGTCTTGATAGCGGCACGGGAGCCAAAGCGGCCTGTACCCGTCCGCCAACGACAACAAAA
>CAYFVT010000072.1:0-6795 GCA_964346705.1 uncultured Actinomyces sp.
CCTGCGCTCCCGGATCAATGGTTGAAGCGGGCAGGCGGGACGGGCATTCGCAGCACCCGCTCCAGCCGCAGACCGCCGCGAGCCTAAGTGCCCGAGCTTTCTGCAATGAAAACCCAGGGGTCCAAGGCGTCCTCACGCCGGGCGAACGCTTCCGGGGAGAAGGCTTCCAGGAATTCCGCCCCCGAACGCACGCCCGGTAGGCCCACTGAAGCACCGATCTGTTCCACCACGTCAGCGGCGGTTACGCCAGCCGCAGCCAGGTCACTCAGGGTGACCGCACCGTCGCGTTTGGCTAGCCGCTGCCCGGTTGGGCCCAGAACTAGAGGGACATGGATGTAGGTCCAGCCGGGACTGCCGAGCTCGTGGGCAATGTACGAATGCACCGGGGCTGAAGGTAGCAAGTCGTCCCCGCGCACCACCTGGTCTATCCCCATCGCAATGTCATCCACCACGACCGCCAGGTTGTAGGCGAACGCGCCGTCCCCCCGCTGCAGTACTACGGCGTCGACGGGACCCGAATAGGGGCCGTGAAGCTCATCCTGCACCTGCCACTGTTCCACTCGGGGGTGCAGGCGGATGGCGGGAGCGGCGCCGCGCTCAGCCAATTCGGCGCGTTTCACTTCCCGCTCAGCCGCGGACAACTGAAGGCAGGTGCCCGGGTACTGGTCCGGTGGGGTGTGCGCGGCGGATGCGGCGGCGCGGATGTCCCGGCGGGTGCAGAAACACTCGAACGTCAAACCGGCCGCCGTCAAACTCGCCAGAGCCTGCTGGTACTGCGGCAGCCGCTCCGACTGGGTGACGATCGGCCCATCCCAATCAATCCCGATGGCCTTCAAGTCCCGCAACTGCCCGTCCCGGAAGGCGCCGTCTTTGGAGCGCTGTTCGTCCAGGTCCTCAAACCTCAGCCGGAACTGCCGCCCAGTTTTCCGCGCCCACGCCCACGCCAGCAGCGCCGTGCGCAGGTTGCCCACGTGCAGTTCCCCGGTGGGTGAGGGGGCGTAGCGTCCGGCAGGCATGGGGGTCCTCCTCAAATCAGCAACCGGAACGTCCATCATGTGGCTTCCCGGCCTCATAAATCATAAATGGTGGGTAGCATGCATGGCGATAACCATCTAGAGCAGCGTAGAGGCCTGGCTCGCTCACGCTGCAGCAACCGGCACTCCCGGAGTGCAAGGTGCTACTGCCAGGACCGATGGAGGGGACTTGATTGATCTGATCGACGTGCGGAAGGTGTACCAGATACCTGGCGCCTCACCCGTCGTCGCTTTAGATAACGTCACTTTGCACGTGGAGGCCGGGTCCATTCATGGGATCGTCGGCCAGTCCGGTGCGGGTAAATCGACCCTGATCAGGTGCTTGACCGCCCTCGAACGCCCCACGTCGGGTGAAGTGATCGTCAACGACATCAATATGACGGCCCTGGGGGGCTCGCAACTACGCAGCGCCCGGCGGAATATCGGCATGGTTTTCCAGTCGCCGAATTTGTTGGATTCGAGGACGGCTGCCGCCAACGTTGCCTACCCCCTGCAACTGGCGAAAATAGCGAAAGAGAAGGCCGACGCGCGCGTTCAGGAGCTGCTGGACGTGGTTGGTCTGGGGGATCGGGGCGGGTCTTACCCCGCGCAACTCTCCGGCGGTCAGCAGCAGCGGGTGGGAATTGCGCGCGGCATGGCGACGAACCCGCCCGTGTTGCTGTGTGATGAGCCGACCTCCGCGCTTGACGCGTCCTCAACCAAGCAGGTCATGAACTTGCTGCGCCGGTTGCGGGACGAGGCCGGGGTCACCATCGTCATCATCACCCATGAGATGGAAGTGGTGCGCGACAACTGCGACTCGGTCACCCTGCTGGAACATGGCCGGGTCGTGCAGTCGGGCCCGATTGAGGAAGTGTTGTCGAGGCCGGATTCGGCTTTGGCGGAGGACCTGGTGCCGCGCCCCAACATTCAGGGCGTGGAACTGCCGAAGGACCGGGAACTGTTGGACGTTAGTTTCACATCGCGCCCCGGCATTCCGACGGGGGCGACCGTCCTGAACTTGGTGGCTTCCCTGGGGGCGGACGTGGCTGCGGGCAAGTTTGAGTCGATCGGCGAACTGCAGGTGGGCCGCCTGGCGCTGTCCGTGCCCGCGTACAATGTTGACGCTATTCGGGAACAGTTGGAACGGAACGACATTTTGGTTAGGGAGTGGGCATGACCGCGCTGCTTCTTTCCCCGTTCGCTCCCGACAAGCCGACCTGGTGGGATAACCCGACGATCGTTCAAAAGTTTTGGCCGGCGGTGTGGGAAACCTTGCTGATGGTTGGGTTTTCCTCGCTGCTCACAGTGCTGCTGGGGCTGCCCTTGGGACTGTTGCTGGCCTCCAGCTCAAAGTCCGGCCTGAAGCCGCGCCCAGCGTTTAATCAGGTGGCGGGCGTGATTGTGAACGTGGTGCGCTCGTTCCCATTCATGATTCTGATCATTGCCATGTTGCCGCTGACCCGCATGCTGCTGGGCAGCGCACTGGGGTGGAAAGCAACCGTTGTCCCCCTGGTTGTGGGTGCCGTGCCGTTCTTCGCGCGCCTTGTGGAAAGCAACGTCCTAGCTGTGGATCCGGGCAAAATCGAGGCCGCCGAGATGATGGGCGCCTCCACCTTCCAAATTGAGTGGGGGGTGCAGGTGCGGGAGGCTCTGCCCGCCCTCGTCCAATCAACGACGGTGCTGATTATTACGCTGATTGGCTACTCCGCAATGGCCGGCGTGGTCGGCGGTGGGGGCCTGGGGTCGCTGGCGATCAACTACGGATACCACCAGTGGCAGGACGACGTGATGATTCTAACTGTCGTCGCGATTGTCGTAATTGTGCAGGTCATCCAGATGATGGGCGACATGATTAGCCGGTTGGTGGACCACCGCTGAGGCGACACCAACCGGAGCACCTAGTCTTGGCAGCAGAAAAGCAACAGATAAGACTCTAAAAAGACAAAGAGGAAATACAAATGCGTAATTGGCGTGTTTTGGCTGTCGCGGGGGCGGCGGCCGCGTTGGCGTTGGCAGGATGCTCTTCGGGCGAAACCAAGCAGTCGGAAGATGTGGTGGAAGAGGGCGCGGCGGGCGACGTCGTCACCTTGCGGGTGGGGGCCAGCCCCAGCCCGCACGGCCGTGTCCTGGAGTACATCAGCGAGAACCTGGCCGAAGAAGAGGGCCTGAACATTGAGGTCGTCGAGTTCACTGACTACATTCTGCCGAACGAAGCCCTAGCGTCGGGTGACTTGGATGCGAACTTCTTCCAGACCGTCCCCTACTTGGATGATCAGATCGCGGAGCGCGGTTACGCTTTCGTGCCGGGTGAGGGCATCCACTTGGAGCCGCTCGGCGTGTATTCGGAGAAGTTCACCGACATTTCTGAGGTTCCGGATGGCGCTAAGATCGGAATCATTTCCGACCCGACCAACCAGGGGCGCGCACTGCAACTGCTGGCCGATGAAGGGCTGGTTGAACTGCCGGAGGACGGCGACGTGAACGTCACCACCGTCACCCCCCTGCGGGACGTTGAGTTCGTTGAGGTCGAGGGTCCCTCTCTGGTTCGTAACCTGGAGGACGTCGACATTGCGGTAATCAACGGCAACTTCGCGTTGGAGGGCGGCCTGTCCCCATCCACTGACGCGCTGGTGCTGGAGAACCCGGACGGCAACCCGGCTGTGAACGTGCTGGTGTGGCCGGAGGATACTGCCAACAAGGAAGCGATTGAGAAGTTGGAGAAGCTGCTCCACTCCGAAGGCGTTCGGGAATACATTGTGGAGAACTGGTCTGACGGTTCCGTGATCCCCGCGTTCTAACAGCAAAAATAAGTTAGGGCCCGCACGGCTCCCCGTTTGGTGGAGCGTGCGGGCCCTTAGCTTTGTCTGGTCGCTGCTAGTCGACGATCCCGTACAGGCGGTCGCCCGCATCGCCTAAGCCGGGGACGATGTATGAGCGGTCGTCTAAGCGCTCATCCACAGCTGCCACCACCACCGTGACGTCCGCGCGGTCGCCAACCTTCTGCTGCAGTTCGGCCAGACCCTCCGGGGCGGCCAGCAGGCAGACGCAGGTGATGTGTTTGGCGCCGGCCTCGGAAAGATAATTAATGGTCTCCACCATGGTGTGGCCGGTGGCCAGCATGGGGTCCAAGACGTAGCACTGGCGGCCCGACAGGTCTTCCGGCAGGCGGGTCGCGTAGGTTTCAATCTCCAGGGAGTTGTCGTCGCGGCGCATGCCTAGAAACCCGACCTCCGCGGTTGGCAGTAGGCGCGTCATGCCGTCAAGCATGCCCAGGCCCGCCCGCAGGATCGGCACCACCAGGGGGCGCGGGTTGGCGAGCTTCACGCCCGTCGTCTCCGCCACCGGGGTTTCAATCTTGACTTCTTTCACCTGGACGTGGCGCGTGGCCTCGTACGCCAGCAGGGTGACCAGTTCATCCACCAACAGGCGGAACGTGGCCGAGGGGGTTGTCTTGTCCCGCAAGACCGTTAACTTGTGTTCCACCAGAGGGTGGTCAATAACGTGTAGCTGCATGCCTCCAGACTACAGCGCAGACCCCCACCAGCGGGGACGCTTGTCGCGGCCGGCGCGCACCTCGCCAGCCGACTTCGATAATCTGGAACTAGCCGGGGATAGAAGGTGGGGTGGGTCGTGACACAGATCAGTGCGGGCAGCGTGGCCGCGGACCAAAAAGCCATGGACCAGGCGCTGCTGTTGGCGCACAGGGCCGGGCAGGAGGGGGATGTTCCGGTGGGTGCGGTCGTCCTCGACCCGGAAGGAAACGTTATTGGGCGAGGGCGAAACCAGCGCGAAGCCGACCATGATCCCACGGCTCACGCTGAAATCTTGGCGCTGCGGCAGGCGGGCGCAACGCTGGGCACCTGGAACCTAGAAGGCTGCACGCTGGTTGTCACGTTGGAGCCTTGCACCATGTGTGCGGGGGCGATTGTGAACTCCCGCGTTTCCCGCCTGGTTTTTGGTGCGTGGGATGAGAAGGCGGGGGCGGCGGGCTCCGTCCGCGACGTGGTTCGGGACTCCAGGTTGAATCATGAGGTGCAGGTTGTCCCGGAGGTGCGCGCTGCCGAGGCCAGTGTTCAGCTCCGCAGATTCTTCGCTAACAAGCGGTAAGCACGTGTTGTTCAGAGCCGCGAGGGACAGACGCCCTCGCCGTGTCCACTAGAAGTTTTCCGCGAGGCGCGAATCCGACAAGCTGGTAGCGTGACGCGCGAAATACCACTTGAAGTCTGATTGGGGCGGTCGCTGTGCTTGCTTCTTATCCTGTTCTCACGCTTCTTCCGCCGCTCGTTGCGATTGTGCTGGTGGTCGTCACCCGGCGTGTTGTCCCCTCCTTGGGGGCCGGCATCGTCGTGGCGGCACTTCTGCTTGCTGATCTGAACCCCCTGGAAACACTGCGGTACATAGGGATTGCGGCCCTGGGCTTGGTGTGGGAGGACGGGGGCGTCAACTGGTACACGATCTTCATCGTCCTCTTCCTGTTCATGCTTGGCGTCCTGACCTCCGTGATCATGATGGCCGGGGGAACAACTGCCTTCTCCGAATGGGCAGCCAAGCGCATTCACTCCCGAAAAGGCGCTCAAGCACTTGCGGCTCTGCTGGGCATGATCATCTTCATTGATGACTACTTCAACGCCCTAGCCGTTGGGCAGGTGGCCCGCCCAATTACCGACAGGTACCGGGTGTCGAGGGCGAAGTTGGCGTACCTGATTGACTCCACCTCCGCCCCCGTCGTGGTGCTGGTGCCATTCTCAAGTTGGGGTGCCACCATCATGGGAATCGCGGCCCCCATTGTTGTTGCGGCCGGCCTGACTATGAACCAGATTGAAGTGTTCATGAGGGCTGGGTTCATGAACTACTACGCAATTTCAGCCCTAGTGCTTGTCTGGCTGGTTGTCCTGTTTGGTGTGGATTTTGGGCCAATGAGGAAGGCGGAAGCACGCGCCGAAGCGGGGGATGGCCTACTGCCGGAGGGCGACCAGCCGATTGGCCAGCTCGACGGGGAAATACCTTCCCACGAGCCCGGAACCGTCCGCACGCTGCTGCTGCCCTTCGTGGCCCTGCTTGTTGGGGTTGCGGCAGCCATGTACGTAACGGGCGGCCTGGCAGCGGGCAGTTGGGGAATTACAGAGACGCTGGGAGAGGCCGACGTGGCGCTGTCCCTGGTCACCGGAGGTGTCCTCGCCCTGATCGTCGCGACCTACTACTACGTGACCTCCACCCGCATCAACCCCGAATTCGGGGCGCGAATCTACTTTCTTGGCGCCAAACTGGGGGCCAGAACAATGCTGGGGGCCGTCCTCATATTGATGTTCGCATGGGCGCTTGCGGACCTGATTGGGAAGCTTGGCACCGGCGCTTACATGGCTTCGCTGCTGGAGGGCACCTCCATTTCCGCCGCCTGGCTGATCCCGCTGCTGTTCGTGATTGGGGCGGCGATGGCCTTCGCAACCGGGACCTCGTGGGGCTCTTTCGGCATTTTGCTGCCACTGGCTGGCGAGATGATGGCGGCCGTGCCCGGCGGTGCGGAACTGCTGATTCCGGCGTTTGGGGCCGTCTTGGCTGGGACTGTGTGGGGCGACCACTGCTCCCCCATTTCCGACACCACCATCCTTTCCAGTACGGGAGCGGGTTGCCCCGTGCCCCTGCACGTGAGTACGCAATTGCCCCTCGCCTTCCTGGGGGCCGGGGGAGCCCTAGTTGGTTACATCCTGTATGCGGCCGTGCACAGTCCGGTCCTCGGTTTAGTGGCGGCCATCCTGGTCACAGTTGTTGGGGGCTTCAT